>NZ_AFWF01000221.1 GCF_000222605.1 Vibrio ichthyoenteri ATCC 700023
GAACTAAATCTTGTATAGCTCTCGGGGCCAAAGGTAGCTTGAGCGATCTTAGTTGTTCTAATCGGATTCCTTTAACAGTCGTTCCCGTACCAAGGCTTTCTATGTATGAAGCTAGCGAAATATACCAGTACTCTACATATGACTTATTTACTGATTTAGCTAGAATAAGGGCTTTAAGATCTTGGTTAATTGTTGTCTCAAAAGGCAAACGGACTATTTTACCTAAGCCCATTCGTGTAGATACGATAAGCGTATCTGGTGATATTAAATTTGTCGCACTATTCTCAATTGCATCCAAGCTAATATGATCAATCGTATCCTTTGGTCGCGAAGTTTTCATGTCCTTAACGGATAACCAAGGGATATCTCCAGACCAATAACTTGGATTTGATTTTGACGGAGTTCCTCCACCAATAATATTTAGTAATACTTCATCAAGAGGCACCCATTTCCAACCAGAGGGTAAATTAGGAGTGTTCTGTCTTCTACTCATGCTATTAGGTAACCATTTAATTCATTTACTACATTATCCAGCTTGTCACCAAATAACTGCTTTGCTTTGAACACCCCTCCTTGCTGGTTAAACGGGGCGTAATCAAAGTCTTCGATCATCATCTCTGCGTTTTGAGCGATCTGCTGTTTAATCATATCTAACCATTCAAGCTGGCTTTCATCAAACTCAACACCAGCTTGTTGTTGCTGGCTTAGCCACGCATTAAAACGGCGCTCGACCACCTCAGGGAATGGCTCGAGTACATCTTTTAGGCCTGTTGCATAACTAACTAGGCTTACGATATTAGTTAGCAAGGTCGCCGGTGGCACACCTTTTACTTTGGCTGCTTCGAGCTGCTCATACGCCTTCCATACTTCAATAGGCGCGAGATTATAAGGCGGCGCTTGGATGTTTTCAGCAAGTTCTTCAATCTGATCGTAACTCAAATGTCGTTGTTGGTACGGTTTGCTGTAAATTAACTCAATTGCGGTGAGCTCATCTTTGTTGTCATCCATAAACTGCTTAAAGCTCTTGATAATATGCTCGGCTTTTTCAGCATCAAAACCAGCATCGATAAGTTCATCAGCACTTTCATCAATGATTTGGTCCGTATTGCGCCTTACCTTTTCCACTAACTCTCGTACATCAGGATTGTGAAATGGTTTAACGGCAGCATCGGCTAAAGGCTTATAGACTTGATCTCGTTGTTCAACCGTCGGTGCGTCGGTACCAAACTTTTCTATCGCTTCTTGCTCAAGGTAATCTTCATTCGTTGCATGTATCAGCTCACCTGCCACAAGCGCAAGCGGTTTGCCCATTAACTTTGTCAGTTCTGCTCGCTGCTTGTCGTCTAATTTAAGATCTAAGCGGATTAAGCGGTTACCCAAGCTTTGTAGTGTATCGGCATCTCGGTCACCCCTAGCAATTTGCTCCATCAGTTTTTCAGTAGACACTGATGGTTTCTTCTCCATCGCTTGGCTTTCCGTTTTGTCTGACTCTGTCACTCCGACTGCATCAACTAAGACAAATTTGGTTTTTGCTTTTGCATCCGGCGTAACGAGGTGCAGAGAGCTGGTATCAATCACTCGAGTACCACGCCCTTTCATCTGTTCATAGTAAGCTTGGCTACGAACATCACGCATGAAGATAACGCACTCAAGAGGCTTAATATCCGTACCTGTCGCAATCATATCGACGGTAACTGCAATACGTAGCCTTGGGCTTGTACGAAATTCTGCAATGGTGTCTTCGGCTTTCTTCTTGCCAACCCGATAAGTTACCTTTTTACAAAAATGATTATCTTCATCAAATACTTCTCGAACTTTATCAACGATACGATCTGCGTGATCATCATCTTTGGCAAAGATCAGGGTTTTAGGGACCCAAGAGCGTTCACTAAAGCAATCAGGTAAGCATCTATCCTTGAAAGCACTTAGAACGGTTGTTATTTGGTTAGGCGCAATAACGCTCCTATCTAGCTGGGTTTTGTTATAACTCTCGTCTTTATCTAAAACTTCTTGACGCTTTTTCTTAGTCAACCTGTCACGGATCTGTACAGCGGTCCCCGCTTCTATTAAGTCTCCTTCCTCTGACTTTTTGGTTTTGATTCGGTAGATGTCATAACCGACGTTTACCTTATCAATGACAGCATCTTCATGAGTGTATTCAGAGACCAAGTTTTGGTTGAAGAAACCGATGGTTTTCTTGGTTGGGGTCGCCGTTAGCCCGATCAAAAATGCGTCGAAATACTCAATTACTTGCCGCCATAGGTTATATATTGAGCGATGACATTCATCGATGATGATCAAATCAAAAGTCTCAATCGGTATCGCAGGGTTATAGTTTACCGTTCGAGGTTGCTTAGCATCGCTATCTGCTTCTACTTCATATCCAGAACGCTCATCAGCGTCATCATCGAGTTCCGAGCCTGAAAGCTGTGAGTAAAGTCGTTGGATTGTCGAGATAGTCACTTTCGTTGTATCCGCGACGCCTGTGGTACCCAAAATATTTACATTGTAGTGAGACGTAAATTTTCGACCATCGAGTGGGGTATCGTATTGCTCAAATTCTTTCTTGGCTTGGCGACCCAGGTTGCCCCTATCGACCAAAAACAAAACACGCTTAGCCTTGGCGTATTTTGCTAAACGAAATATTTGTGTAACGGCAGTAAAGGTTTTCCCCGAGCCAGTAGCCATTTGCAATAGTGCACGGGGTTTGTTCTTTTTCAGTGAGTCTTCTATCCCATTGATAGCATCGATTTGGCAATCACGAAGACCTTGCGTGTCGAGTTCAGGTAAATCCAGCATACGCGCACGAAGTGTTTTCTCTTCCTCTAGCCACTTTTTCAATGTCTCTGGCTTATGAAAATGGAAGACATTTCGGCTACGAGCTTTAGGATCTCGATAGTCACAAAAGCGAATTTCTTCACTGGTTGCTTCGTAAGTAAACGGTAACTCATCCATCCAACGCTGTGTGAATGCTGATTTCGATAAACTATAACGCTCGCTTTGCCCTGCGACTCCGCCTAGAGAGACTCCGTCTTTCTTAGCCTCAATAACGCCGCATGCTTTGCCATCAATGAAAAGCATGTAATCCACTGGACCTGTGGACGTATCCATCTCTCTAATGGCGATTCCGTTGATGCCTTGCTGGCCTTCGTAAAGATTGAGACGTTTCTTATCCTGGATAGTCCAACCTGCGTCCACCAGCTTTTGATCTATGATTAATCGCGCCTGCTCTTCTGGCGTTAACTCTTTATCCATCGTGGGCTATCCTTCAAAAAACTCTTCATCGATACGCTTGATATGCAAAACTTGCTCATCTCGGCTGCCAATGTTGTAGCGCAGCATCAGCTTAGCCAACTCTTTACCATTGATAAGCACGATGCGCATGCCTAGGTCTTTGGCTGTTTGAATAGCTGATGAAGTAAATTCAGATGTGGTAATGAAAATGCCTTTTTGTGCTTTCTTCAGATTAAGTGCTCCAAAAAAGTCTCTGATTTCACCAGCGCCAACGTTGTTTCCATCGGTGTAACGCTTGGCCTGGATGTAAACCTGATCAACACCAAGTGGGTCTTGATTAATCACGCCATCGACACCGTTATCGCCGCTCTTTCCAAGCGTATGAGCCATACCTTCATCACTTCCGCCGTAGCCCATTGCTAGTAGCAGGTCGATCAGCAGTTGTTCAAAGAAGGCTGGAGACACTTTACGTGTTCGTGACAAAATATCTGAGGCTAAGGCATCGTTAATCTGTTTGTAAGCAGCTCTCAACACTTCATCTGGCGTCGCATCATTATCAGGCACTGTTGTATCTTCAACTTTGTCTGCATCACCGTTCTTTTGTTTAGTGAACGCATTGAAGTCATCAAAACGTTTTAGGTATTGGTTATTGATCTCTTCACCACTGTTTAGAGCCTCTTTTCCCAAATCTGTTATCACGAAATGACCACGCCTTGTGGAATCCAAAAGCCCAGCTTTTGCTAGATAGGTTTTGGCCCATCCAACTCGGTTCGTGAATGCCGCTTGTCGGCCACTAGGAAGCAGCTCCGTTCTCTCGTCTTCTGACAGATTGAATTGCTCCGCTAGCAAGTCTACAACGTTGCTAAGCTTAATTTCTTCATTCTTCGCAACCTCCAACACTGGCTTCATTAACTCTTGATAATTTGGAAGCATTTAGGCACCTGTTTTTTGTTGTTCAATCCACGCTTCTAAGTCTTCACGCTTGAAACGCCAAGAACCGCCTACTTTAAAACCAGGTAGCTTTCCTTCGCTTGCTAACCGGTATGCTGTTTTTTCGGCAAGCTTTAGATACACTGCAACTTCTTTCAAGGTTAAAATTTGGTCTACCATTCAGAGCGTTATCTCATGTTGGTTTAATTCTTCAGAATTGATGGTGAGAGAATATGGGAAAATTGGGGAATCGACAATGTGAGATAACTCAATACAAGACTGAGTGCATAAAAAATACTAATCTCCACCAGCAAAAGCTGGTGGGGATTTGTCCAATTAGTAGCATTTCATAACTATCAATGCGATGATTGCTTGAACGATAGCTTCACGCTATGTTAATAATCCAGTAACTCACAGAGCATAAGGCAAACTCTCACCTAGGGAGTTGGCGATGTCTCTTTGCATTGTGTGGGACTCTCGCTTAGTGGATAGTCATTCGTACTGAAGTGATTCAACTTTCTGTATGTTTTGTCAAAATAGCGCTTGTCGGACCAAACCTGAATATCACCGATGACAAACAAATGTTTTTTGGCTCGGGTAACAGCTACGTTCAACAAATTTGGTTTTGAAGAAGCCCAAGATGCCCCGCCACTGTTTTTAGTGTCGCAGCCGAGAACCAAAATAACGGTATCATTCTCCTTGCCTTGAAAAGTGTGCACAGTCCCTACGTTGTATTTCAGAAAGTTATTAAACTCCTTTTCATTCCAACTCGAGTTACTAAGCAGCTCTGACTTGCTACGCCTCAGATCTTCTTTCAACTCTTTTCTTACCGCTTTAAATGGAGTTATTAGATAGATGCTGCTTAAGTCGCCATTGTGCGCTGCTAATTCGAGTAAAAGGGCTTTAACATCTTCACCCAACTCACGTTTATACTGTTTGTGTACACAATCTCCTTTTGAATCATTCCAGCGATTACGCCCTAAAGCCATATGAGTTCTTGGTTCAACATCTTTAGCCTTGTCAGAGCCATGTATCATTCGATTGTTGTAAGCTATTTCATTCGAAATGCTAAACATGGGCTCGATACATCTACGATGTACCCATAACGGTATACCTATCCATTGTTCTTCACCATCCATATCTATCATACAGCCATACGGATTAACGCGATCAGCTAACGTCTGAACTGACCACATACAAGGGTCCCACTTCTCTGATTTTTCTTGCAACTTAGATTGCATTAAGTAGTCAATCAGCTCTGGTGGAGATGTAAACACAGGTTCAATTTGCAGAGGGTCTCCAACAACCACGGCTCGCTTAGCACGAAGCAAACCACCTACAGCAGATTGTGGTACTGCTTGCCCAGCCTCATCAATCATCAGCCAACCTAAAGACTCTGGCGGCAGCTTAGAAAACATATTTCCCAATGAAGCAAAAGTCGTCGAAACCACGGGGACAAACATAAATAGTATCTGCCAAATCGCTAGTGCATTCTCGCGACTCTTCCCTAAAACAACATTATTCACTTTATGTATCTGAGATCGAAAACTATTCAGGTTGCTAGCCTCAATCAACCAAGCCTCATGAAGCAGTAACGCTGCAGCGTATACGTCAGACCTCAGTGCATTGATCTTTTCCTGCTGCCAGCACGCGTGTCTCTGTCTGTCATGCCCCTCAATATCATCAGTAGTTTCTGGTAAATGATACCCCTTAAACTCGTCTCTATAGGCATCTAACTCATCTAAAAGCTTCTGCTTTTTAAGCTCCTTAGAGTGAATATCGACCTGCTGCTGTGAAATTTTCTTTGTACACCCTTTTATCTCGATTTCTTTGGCTTCAACATCACCAACAATCAACCGAATAGCTTTTTTGACATTTTCGTACTCACCGAGTTTTTGAGATAGTGAAGCCTTATATTGTTTATTTTTCTTAGTGTTAAAGAACCGACTAAACCAACTAGGCGAGTTAACCTTCAATAGCTCAAGGGAAATTGAAATTTCTTCTTCCCTTCTCACTTCTGCATTTCTTGTTGAACTAAGAACATCTAGGTCTACAGAGAGCGTTTGAGCATCGTTTTCTAGCTCATTTAGAACTAGGTTCATTTGGTGCAAATCAGCATCAAATTGATGTTCATCGAAAGTCTTTTGCAGGCTATCAAAATAGGCTAACTTGTCATTCAACTCATGGAAACGAGATAACTTCTCGTTAAAGGCCCTTTTGGCAATTTGAAAAGAAGGCCCGGTATAAGTTGAGCGATATTGCCAAAAATTCAAGAAGTCCAAAGAAGGCTCTCTAACCGCTGGCTCATTGCCTTTTTCATAGTAGTAATCAAAGAAAAAGCGATCGAGAAACTTTCGCCTCTTTTTATAAGCCCCCATGGCAGCAGATATATTTCCCCAGCTCTGTCTTTTGTCATTCAAGGGTTGTAAACGACCTTTATTTTCATCAGCACTTACTTGGTTTGCTACAGAACGAAAAAAACTGGTATTAGCGTATCTGTCAGCTATCGACTTTGCTTGAGGAAGCTCTTTTGAGATATTTTCAACGGCGGCATTGTTTGATGACGCCACAACCATTTCAAAATCAGTAAGCTCTTCAATAAGAAATCCTTCTGAACTTAACCCATCGCTAACCTTCGAAAAAGAAGCTAATACCTTCGCTCTCTCAACAATGTTTTGCGCAATGATATCCCGCAATAACGTCGTTTTACCTGTGCCTGGAGGACCATTAACCGAGATCACGCCACCTGTTTTCAGCTCCTTGAATACCGTATTGATGGCGAACTGCTGCATTAAAGACATGTTATGCGCAGGCTCTGTCAGCCACCTTCCTTCTGGTGTTTCTTTGGGGTTCAAGTGATTATGAATCAGCGGTATCGAATCGTTGGTATACAGATCAACATGCTTATGACTGGATTGTCCCAAGTAGGTTTGAAGGGGCTGGCTGGCCCTGCCAGTGGAAATCGCATTAATGGCCCGCTCTATATCTCGAATATAAAAGCTGTTTAGAATAGGTAACTGAGATTCGTCTTCTTTAGATGCATCTTCATTATCGTCTTCAATTTTTCCTGGGGCATTTTTGTTCTCCAAAAAATTGTCTGACTTCGTTTCATACTCATAAAAAGCCATCTGAAACGGGTAAACCTTTGAGTTCTCTGAAAGCAACAAATCTTGATTAGAAATACCAGCCCATTGGTAAAGCCCGTCAATCAAGCTCATTAGGCTTCTCACACAAAGAGTATGCCTTCCCTCTGAGCTAGGATGGTTAGGCAAGGTGGCTTCCCAGCGATCTACAAACTCGTTAAGATCATCACAACGACTATCAAATCGTTCCTGAGATATCGTCGCAGCCCTGCCACCAAGTAACTCAGCTAAAGCCCAAGGTAGCGTGCTTACCGAAAAGGTATCGAGTCGTGGAGTACCAAACTCATCCAACATCAGTTTAGCAAAGCAAGACGCTCCCTCATTATCTCTTCTTTGCTCTATCTCTTCAGAGATGCAATCTTCTTGCCTGTGGGTAGAAAAGTACTCCGCAACTTTTTTATCTATAGCCGATTTATCGAATAATCCCAGATATAGGGTATAAGTACACTTTTTACCCGGAGTAAGGCCGAGTGAATCACGAGCTGCGGGATCTAGCCACGGAAGTAGATGGTTACCACATGACTTCAACTCGTGACACGACACATTTACTGGTGTAATTTTACTGTCGTCTTTATCTGGTACTGAGTAGGCTTGAAAAAACTCCACTAAATGCCAGGCTTTCAATATATTTATCGAGTCTTCTTTTCTACTATCCACGAATTAACGCCTATCAATACCATCAAATATCATTAAGAA
>NZ_AFWF01000220.1 GCF_000222605.1 Vibrio ichthyoenteri ATCC 700023
TATATCTACAACCCATTGTCGACATTAATAATAACGAGGTGGTAGGAAGCGAAGCTCTGGTTCGTTGGAATCATCCCAAACAAGGAAAGATCTCCCCAGAGATTTTTATCCCACTAGCAGAAAGCTTAGGGGTGATTGATTTGCTCACCAAGAAAACCCTTAACAATGTCGCTCGATTTTTAACCGACAATCCGACCTACCATGAAAAAAAATACGTCAGTGTAAACCTAAGCCGTGTCTGTTTGGTCGACGATGATTTTGTTACTCACTTGCTGTTATTTACCAAACGCTATCCAGATCTAGTCAGTTGTCTTTTATTAGAGGTCAAGGAAAATCTCGATTTTGATCAGAACCAATTACAACGAGCTCTACACAACCTTAAACGAATTCAAACGATGGGCTTCCATCTCGCGATTGATGATTTTGGTACCGGTTATTCAGGTCTTAATTTCATCCGGCTGCATCGCTTTCAGGTGATGGAAATTGACCAAGTATTTATTAAAAGCTTGCATAGTGATTCCACCATTACACCGGTATTAATCTCTATGATACAACTGGCGAAAGAGCTAAAAATGAAGGTGATTGCCGAAGGGGTTGAGACCGAACAGCAAATCGAATTGCTGAAAGAATTGGATGTTAGCTACATTCAAGGCTTCTACTATTCACACCCAATCAAACCAGAGGCGTTGATCAAGCTCGGTAGTGAGATTAAGTTCGACCAAGTAAGTAAACTCCCAGCATAAGACAACTCAGAATGATCAAAATGAAAAAGCCAGCTATTAAGCTGGCTTTCTATTATGTGTTAGACCATTGCGCATTTTAACGCGAGGTTAAGCGACACCATGACCTTTTGAAGCCACCCAAATTCGATACCATTGCTCACGTGAAAGCTCTAAGCTCAAAGCGTTAACAACCGCTTCCACACGTTCAATTTTACCCGAGCCAATAATCGGCAGCGGTTTCGAGGGTAAACGACGAACCCAAGCATAAATCACTTGATCAATCGATGCGGCACCGATTTCAGCGCGAATCGCTTCAAGTTCAACCAGCACACGCTTTGCTTGTTCTGTTTCACCATTAAAGATCTCACCACCCGCTAAGCATGACCACGCCATCGGTCTAATGCGTTTCATTTGCAGATGATCCAAAGTACCGTCGTGCGCTACCTCGAAATTCAATGGGTTAATTTCAACTTGGTTGGTCACAAGTGGCTTGTGCACACGTGATTGCAGCAACTCAAATTGGCTGGTAGTGAAGTTTGATACGCCAAAGTGCTTCACTTTGCCTACTTTATGTAAATCGGCAAAAACTTCCGCGACTTCATCGGCATCCATCAACACATCAGGGCGATGGATCAGCAATAAATCGATCTGATCAATACCAAGACGAGAGAGTGAATTATTCACTGATTCGATAATATGAGCGGCACTCGTATCATAGTGATTCACTTTGCGCTGTGGATTTTTTGCTCCACACAGATTGATATCACACTTGGTCACAATCTCAATCTGTTCACGGACTGATGGGTCCAATTTTAGCGCTTCACCAAACAATTGCTCACATTCGTATTGACCATAAATGTCAGCATGATCGACAGTGGTAACCCCAAGATCAATATGCTGTTTCAAAAATGTAAGACGTTGTTGAGGCGTCATGTTCCATTCTGCCAATCGCCAGTAACCCTGAACAAGTTCGGAAAGCTCGGGGCCTTGAGGGCCAATTGTTACTTTAGACACCATGTGTTATCTCCTACTAAATTTGCCCCTAGGCTAAGCCTCTTTAATCAATTGCTCAATGTGAACTCGCTCCACTAAGCGACTTATTGCTGTTTTTGAGCCAACAGCCACATTTCTTTCTACGTATAAACCCAACGGTGAGTAATGGGAAATCAGGGAACCTAGATAAGTTTAGAATATTGACGCTCAAAAGCAGAGAGGCGGTACACGACAGACACAAAAAAAGCTCCTAATAAATAGGAGCTTTCCATAAAGATTAACTTAAGCGTTACGGCGTTGTTTCACTGCTTGAGCAAGCTGACGAAGCACTTTTTCAGTGTCATCCCAGTTAATGCAGCCATCAGTGATCGACTGTCCATAAGTCGCCGCTTTACCATCGATGAGATCTTGGCGACCTTCCACCAAATGCGATTCAATCATGACACCAAAAATGGCGTCTTCACCAGCAGCCAACTGGCTTGATACATCTTCAGCAACAACCATTTGGCGCTGGTACTGTTTTGAGCTATTCGCGTGGCTGAAATCAATCATTACTTTTTGTGGTAAACCTGAAGCTTCAAGCTCTTGCTTGATCGCTGCTACGTGCTCTGCACTGTAGTTTGGTTCCTTACCACCACGCAAAATAATATGACAATCCGGGTTACCACTGGTTTCAATAATCGCCGAATGACCAAATTTGGTTACCGACAAGAAATGGTGCGACGCGCCCGCTGAACGGATTGCATCAGAAGCGATTTTGATATTGCCATCGGTACCATTTTTAAATCCAACTGGGCACGACAAACCTGAAGAAAGTTCACGGTGAACTTGAGATTCTGTCGTACGAGCGCCGATAGCACCCCAACTGATCAGATCACCAACATATTGTGGTGTGATCATATCAAGAAATTCGCTTGCGGTTGGTACACCTAAATCAGTCAAATCAAGCAGGAGTTTACGACCAATACGCAGACCATCGTTGATTTTGAAGGTGTCATTCAAGTACGGGTCATTAATTAACCCTTTCCAACCTACTGTCGTACGTGGTTTTTCAAAATAAACACGCATTACGACCTCAAGATCTTGATTTAGCTCATCACGCAGCACTTTCAGCTTTTTGCCATAGTCTAGCGCCGCTTCAGTATCGTGAATCGAACATGGGCCAACGATAACCAACAAACGGTCATCAGTCCCTTTTAAGATATTTGAAATCGACTCTCGAGAACGAAATGTTGTAGAAGAAGCGGTTTCTGTTGCTGGAAATTTTTCCAATACGGCAACGGGTGGTAATAACTCTTTTACTTTGTGAATTCGTACATCATCTGTTTGAAACATCGCTACTTCTTCCTATTTATACGGGTCAATATTTACGAACAAGCAGGCCTGTTCAACCCTTTTACGTTCCTGTTCCTTGTAACTTATCTATCAAAAACCAAGCTTGCAACCATTATTTTAATTAAAAGGCAATATTTCCATTATTTTTACTATTTACACCCAGTGTAAACTTAAGGTTACAGCCATTATCAAAGATAAGAAACTGTCTATAATCTAATTTAAAAATGATTAAATTCAAATAATTACAAAGATGCCATATCATTATCAAGCCGAATTTTAGAGTCAGTTCTAGGAAAATAGCACAGCAACCTCGCCACCGAACGCGAGAATGCCACCCTCCTGGTGAGACCTATGCCCGTTTTTACATCACATATTCACTTCTCACGATCTAATCAATCACGCTTAAGCGCCAAATATGAACGGTAAAGAGCACTACCGACTAACAATCCAGAAATGTTGATCAGCAGGTCTTGCCAAGAGAACTCTCTTCGTGGGCTAAAAGCTTGAAATATCTCATCAACAGAGACGAGACATAGCATCAAAAGAAGTAAAGGAGGGAATCGAAATAACGCATTACGAAAATAGTATTTAGGCGTCGCCCAACACGCCAAAAAACCCAACATAACGGAAATAACACTGTGCAGTGCCCAGTCCCCGCCGAGTAAGATTTCAACGTGTCGAACCCAGTCACCATGAAAATCAAACGTTTTGGCCATCGAGGCAAACCCGCCAATCACCACCAAGCTCATCAATAGCAAGACGCGACGATTGAAATATAAAGGACGTTTAGAA
>NZ_AFWF01000219.1 GCF_000222605.1 Vibrio ichthyoenteri ATCC 700023
TAGTTGTTGGAATTCGTCCAAAGTTCCATTATTACGGGCTTTAAACTCTTCCTGTATTGCTCTCTGATTGATAGCATTTAAACTTGTTTGGTATGCTTGTTGGTCTAATAACTGTTTATCTAAAGACGCTTTATTCTCTTCTGCTTGATCTCTCAATTCTTGTATATAAGCCTGTGAGCCAATATATTGCGCATCCTTTTTAACGCTCTCTAATCTCTTAACCTCTGCCGCCGCGTTTTCTCTCAGTTCTAATTCAAGCGTTAATTGGTCTTGTAACCCTTGGATATATTCAGAACTTGCGGGGGCTGATCCGCCGCTTGCTAGTGATATTTGAGCGGTTAATGATTTGACTCTGTCCTCAGTTTTAGATAGTGCGCTGTTAGCCTCTTCTATTGCTTGAGCATTAAGAACCGCAAACGCCGCCTTTTGTGCAACTGTCCATTCTTTAGTTGTTTTTGTTAAACGGTCTAGTTGTGTTTTAGCCTCTTCTGAACCTTTGCCAGTTGTGAATAGACTTGCGGCGAACGACGCCGCTGTTGTACCTAATACAAGAAATAAGCCGTACATCGGATTTAATACAGATAGTAATTGCGATCCCTGCTGTCCGATTGCTAATAAGGCATTTTGACCGCCTTGTAATTGGACAATTAAATCTTGTGTTTGATAACCTAGTTGACCGCTGAATGTATTAAAGTTCTTATTTGATTTAGTTAATGCTGCGCCTGATTTCTTTTCGAAATTATCATAGGCTTGGTTAACCTTACCTAGTTCAGTTGCTGTTATTTTTCTAATATTTGTAAGACGTCGGATATATTCGTAATCTGATACCGACATACTGACATTAACACTTGCGCCTTGTACTGCCATATATTCTCCTATATAAAAAAAGCCCTGCCTAATAAGGCAAGGCTTAGTTTTAATTTACTATCGCTTATACGATTGCTTTAAGTGCTACCAACGCTAGTGAATCTTTACAAACGTTCGCGTATTTGCCTGTATTAGTAATCGCCATAACCGGTGTTTTTCAAGAC
>NZ_AFWF01000218.1 GCF_000222605.1 Vibrio ichthyoenteri ATCC 700023
AATTTCGTTTTCATCTTTAGCCAAGTGAAGACAAGAGGTACCGTTATTTGCATAGCAAATAACAACATTATCAGTGTACTAATCTGATGATGAAAGAACGTGGAGAGATGGCTGAGTGGTTTAAAGCACCGGTCTTGAAAACCGGCGTGGGTTTATAGCCCACCTAGGGTTCAAATCCCTATCTCTCCGCCACATTCGAATAACCCCAGTCGAAAGACTGGGGTTTTTTCGTTTATAACGCCTAAAAATGTAGAGCCTCCAATCGTCATCGATAGATTCGATACGATAGCTTGACCGCTCTATATCCTAAAGAGATACAATTTCTCAACTCTCCTTTCTTTCAGGCATAAAAAAACCGGCCTTAAGGCCGGCTTTGAAATTCAATTTATGTCATCGCTTAAGCGCGCTTAGCTGCCATGTCGCGTAGCGCTTGTTTCTCTGCGTTAGACAAGAACGCCAACTCTAGACCGTTGATCTGTGCTTGACGAATCTGTGCTTGAGACAGGCCAGCTTGTGGTGCTGCGACTTCATATTCGTAAGGTAGTTCAATACCTTCAACCGCTGGATCGTCAGTGTTTAGGCACGCCAATACACCATGCTCAAGGAATTGTTTGATTGGGTGATTCGCCAGTGATTCAACCGTGCTGGTTTGGAAGTTAGAGGTTAGACATGACTCAATACCAATGCGGTTAGCGGCGAGGTAGTCCATTAATTTTGGATCGTGAATGGCTTTAACGCCGTGACCGATACGCGTTGCGCCTAGATCACGAATTGCTTGCCACATGCTTTCAGCACCAGCAGCTTCACCCGCATGTACGGTGACGTTAAGACCGGCATCCTTGACTTGCGTAAAGTGAGTGACAAAACGATCACCAGGTTGACCTAGTTCATCGCCTGCTAGATCAACGGCAACGATATGATCTTTCAGTGAAAGAATGGCATCAAGTTCTTGTTGGCAAGCGTCTGTACCGAACGTACGGCTCATAATGCCAATCAGGTTCGCTTTAACACCAAAGTCACGCATACCAGCTTGCACGCCATCAACAACCGCTTCTACAACGCCTGCGACAGGAAGATTATGTTTCATCGCCATGTAGTAAGGAGAAAAGCGTAGCTCGGCGTAATCGATTTGAGCGTTAAGCGCATCTTCAACGTTTTCATATGCGACGCGACGGCAAGCTTCTAAGTCACCAAGAACCGCTACACCCCAATCTAACTTTGACAAGAAAGCGACAAGTGAAGGTTCAGCCTCAACGATTTGCACATGCGGGGTTAAACCCGCAATATCATAAGCTGGCAGAGCAACGCCAAACTTTTGTCCCAGTTCGAGAATTGTCTGAGTACGGATGTTGCCATCTAAATGGCGATGCAAGTCGGTGAGCGGTAGATTCTTAGTTATCATTATAATTGTCTCAATGGTGTAAATTGAGCTAAGTATAAGAATCAAATTGGCGGGTGTCAGCCCAGAAAGTGCTAAAACTCAGCTGATTTTGCTGAGTTTTACTTCATGTTAACTAAATCTGTTGGCCATTCTTCATAAGGAAGCGGTCTGCTGTAGAGAAAGCCCTGCCCTTGATGGCACTTAAGCTGCTTGAGTAATTCGGCTTGTTCAACCGTTTCAATTCCTTCTGCAACCAATTCAACGTTCATCCCGCGTGTCATGTTGATGATGGCGGCGACAATAGAGTTGTCTAATTGTTGCTTATTAAGCTTATTGACGAAGGTGCGATCGATTTTTAGACAATCAAATGGCAACTTGTGTAGGTAAGCAAGAGAGCTATAACCGGTACCAAAATCATCGATAGCGATATGAATACCGAGATCGCGAATCGCTTGCATGTTTTCTATCGTCACTGGGTCGTTGTCGACTAAGCGAGATTCGGTGATTTCCAGTGTTAAGTTATTCGCCGATAGTCCTGATGTGCTCAACGTTTCTTTGAGAATACTAAGCAAATCGTGTTGAGAGAGTTGGTTAACGGAAAGATTGACGTGTAAATGGAAGTTCTCGTCCCACTTACTCTCTTTGATGCCTTTAACGGTGTCATTACATGCCTGGGTCAAAATGTGCTGGCCGATAGCACCAATAAAGCCATTTTCTTCCGCTATTGGGATGAAATCGAGCGGCGAAATTAACCCTGCTGTAGGTGATATCCAGCGCGCGAGCGCTTCAGCTCCAATAATTTTACCGGTGTTGAGATCGACGATCGGTTGATAAAAAGGGATGAATTCTTGTCGTTCCAATGCATTTTTCATCTTGGCATGCATTTGCGTGCGTTTACGCGAAATATCGGCCATTTCAGGTTTGTAATAACTGAACATGGCTTGATCTTGTTTGGTGTTACTCAGTGCGATGCTGCCGTTGCGCAGCCACAATGTCATATTATCTGAGTCTATGTCTTTGACGATACCAAGCGAGACTTGAATTAATACACTGTCTTGCTCAATGGTATAAGGTGCCGAAAAAATTTGCTGAATGCGGCTGATCGCGAATGAAATTTCTTCATTTGATTGCGGTTCGCAGAGATAAAGCGCAAATTCATCACCGCCAATGCGTGCAATCAGTGCGTTGTCATCAAAGGCGGATTTTAAACGTTCTGCAATAATTATCAGCAGTTGGTCGCCGCGAATATGACCCATGCTGTCATTGATTTCACGGAACTTATTAATCCCTATCAGCAATAAACAACCGTTCATCGGCCCAAGTTTATCGCATGTATCCACTAAGCCCTCACGACTGTAGAGTTTGGTCAACGAGTCATAGAGTAGCTGTGATTGGATTTTATGAAACGAAATCTTGAGACTGTCGGTCATTTCATTGAAGGCTTGTACCAGCATGGTTGTTTCGTAAATATTACCCGATCTCGGTAACTCACTATTCCAATCGCCGGTAGAAAGTTGCTTAGCGGCATTAGCCGTTGAGGTGATCGGTGTGACTACCCGATTAAAGGTGATGAGGCCAAGCATGATGCCTAAGGAGCTAATAACCAGCGCTATGATCCAGCTGTTTTGTTGCGCTTCGGGCATCTTGCCGAGCAACGCACTTTCGGAGATAGCAACACCGATATACCACTTAAGACCATACTGATCTTGATACGGTGTGATGTATTTAAAGTAACGCTCTCCCAAAATATGATTGGTGAGATGTTTGGCTTCGGTCGGCAGTGTGCGATGGCTAATATACTGTGCTGTTGCCTGAATCACCGGGACTCAGTTCAGTACCCCAAGAAACAATGCTACCTGATTCGGAATGGGCAACGATGCGTTGTTGTTCATCAAAGAGATAAATTGTGGCTGCGGTCTTTGCTTGTTGATCGCGCAAGAAAATGTTGAACGTTTCTAGTTTAATATCACTGACTACCACACCTTGAAATGCTTGCTGATACCAGACTGGACTAATTGCGGATAGGGTGATTTCTTGTCGTTCATCAGCATTGGTGTAGATCGACGACCAGTGTGAATAATGTTGATTGGCGACGGCAGTATACCAAGGTCGTTGGCGAGGATCATATTCGGCAATAATGGAGCGAATGTTCGCGCTAATTTGATGGTCTTTGAAGATAATCAGCTCGTTGTTAGTGCGCTCATCCTGCAACATGAGTGAATAGTGATTGATATCTTCTTTGCGCAGCCCGATATATTGGCCGCCTTCGCCACCAAAGCCGATGTTGTCTAATTGAGGAACATCGGTGTATAGAGCTTCAAAACTCTCAAACATTACCTTCTGTAATAAAGAAAGGTTATCGGTGGTATAGAGTTGGTTTGATTCGATGTTATGGCGTAAGACTAAGCTGGCTTGAAATGGTCGATTTAAAAAACTATCCAGTTCTAACCCTACGTTATCGGTGAGTGTGCTGAGCTGTTTGCGGCTAATGTCAGAGACCATTTCTTCATAGTTGGTGTTCTGTACTGCGATGATCAAGCCCATCGTAAAGAGAAAAATCAATACAAAGGGTAGAATTACGGCGGTTCTAAGCGAGATTTGAGTGCTAGCCGGCATGTGTTCGAATCTTCAAATATACCATTCTGTAATTGTATGTTTTTTGTCGTAAGCGAGCGAGTGGTTTTACATTAAAAGGTGACCCTAGCCTGTACACATAAAAACAACCACCAGATTGCCTCATTGTTTTTATGTGCGTTTGCTAGTGGCGTTAATAGAGCTCTTTTAACTTTCGGGTTAGGGTGTTTCTTCCCCAGCCGAGTACTTTTGCGGCATCTTGTTTATGGCCATTGGTATGATCCAATGCTGCTTCAAGTAGAATTCGTTCAAACTCAGGCAGTGCGTAACTGAGTAACTCAGAATCCCCACTGGCTAAAGCGTTCTTGGCCCAATCAGACAGTTGTTGCTGCCAATTTTCACTCGCGCTATTGGATGATGTTGGTTTGACTTCTAATAACTCTGCGGGTAAATCGTTGGGTAAAACTTCGCTGCCACTGGCCATTACAGTTAACCAACGACAGATGTTTTCTAATTGACGAACGTTGCCTGGCCAGTCAAGTTTGGCCAAGGTTTCGACCGTTGTAGGATGTAAGGTTTTTACATCAACGCTCAGTTCTTCAGATGCCAATTGCAGAAAGTGCAGAGTCAGTTTTTCAATGTCTTGGCGACGTTCTCTCAGCGATGGAATTTGAATACGGATGACGTTGAGACGATGGAATAAATCCTCACGAAAATCGCCTTGTTGCACTAATTTTTCGAGATTTTGGTGGGTAGCGGCGACGATACGGACATCGACTTTGATTGGCGATATGCCACCAACACGGTAGAACTGACCATCAGCCAGAACTCGTAGTAAGCGTGTTTGAATATCCAGAGGCATATCACCAATTTCATCTAAGAACAGCGTCCCACCATTGGCTTGTTCAAAGCGACCTTGGCGCACGCTATTGGCGCCAGTAAATGCGCCTTTTTCATGGCCAAACAATTCCGACTCAATCAAGTCTTTAGGTATCGCTGCCATATTCAAGGCGATAAATGGGCTTTTGGCGCGTGGGCTGTGGCGGTGCAGTGCGTGAGCAACTAGCTCTTTACCGGTACCCGATTCCCCATTGATTAGCACTGATATTGATGAGCGGGATAGCCGCCCAATCGCTCGAAACACCTCTTGCATTGCGGGTGCTTCACCAATAATTTCCGGTGTTGGCTGCAATTGGTTTTCGGCTTTGGCTTGTTGCTGGCGCTGCTCTTGATTGTGTGCGATCGCGCGCTCAACCAAGGTGAGGGTTTCATCTACATCAAAAGGTTTAGGCAAGTATTCAAATGCACCTTGCTGGTAGGCATTTACTGCGGCGTCGAGATCAGAGTGTGCCGTCATGATGATCACAGGTAAGTCTGGTGAGCGTTCATGTACTTGATTTAATAATTCAATGCCACTAATGCCGGGCATGCGAATATCAGAAATGAGGACGTCAGGCGTTTCGCGCTCTAGTGCTAGCAGTACGCTTTCCGCATCCGCGAAGGTTTCACATTTTATGTTGGCGGATGCGAGTGTTTTTTCCATTACCCAACGGATAGAACTATCGTCATCAACAACCCAAACGTATCCTTTGCTCATAGTCTTTATTCCTCACGGCAGTCCGTGTCACGTTATTTATTATGTAATTGGCAGATAGATGGTAAAGCAAGTGCGTCCCGGCCAGCTTTCAACATCAATTTTACCTTTATGTTGATCGATCAAGTTTTGTGAAATAGAGAGGCCTAACCCCGTGCCGCCTTCGCGACCACTGACCATAGGATAAAACAAGGTATCTTGCAGATCGGCAGGAATGCCAGGGCCATTATCGATAACTTCTATCTTGGCGGCGAGTTTGTAGCGCTGGCCATGGATATTGGCTTGGTGCACTGTTCTGGTGCGAATGGTAATTTGGCCGAGTTCCTGCTTACTTAATATCTGCCCAGCATTGCTGACGATGTTAAGCAGCGCCTGCTCGATTTGCTCAACATCCATCATGATGTCCGGCAAGCTTGGATCGTAATCACGCTCGATGACAATTTGCCGGCCGATATCTAATTCTACCAACTGACGAACTTTTTCCAGAATCAGATGAAGATTCTCAGATTTTTTAACCCCAGGTCGTTGCGGGCCTAATAAGCGGTCGACCAACGAGCGTAGCCTATCGGCTTGCTCGATAATGATCTGGGTATATTCTTTTAAGCTTTGGTCGGGCAAGCATCTTTCTAGCAGTTGCGCCGCGCCGCGCAGTCCGCCGAGTGGGTTTTTGATTTCATGTGCTAGGCCACGCACCAATAATTTGGCTGCTTGTTGTTGAGCGTGTTGATTGAGCTCTTGTGATAAACGACGTTGTTGATCAATTTTGCGCATTTCAACCAGCAGCAATAATTGTTTTTGCCAACTGATCGGGCTAACCGTCACCTCAAGCATCAAAGGTTTTCCATCGACGATAAAAGTCACGTCACTGTCGGTAATGCTTTGGCCACTTTGCAACGGTTGGGAGAGCAAACTTAATTCAAGTGAAGCGTGCTGGATATGCTGATGCAAAGAGGTATCAATCAAGCGCTTTGCACTTTGTGAGAAAAGTTGTTCAGACGCGGGATTGGCATATTGAATACGCAGTGATTCATCCATGATCAAAATCGCAGTGACTTGATGATTAAGTATTACCGTATCGAGATCGTGATTCACCTAAATTCTCCGTTTACATCATACTGGTCCGTCAGTGCACCAATGTGGTGCAATGCAAATTAAGTATGGCGTATTCTCTATTGAAGAGAAAGCGAAAGTGCGTTTCAGTCGTAGTTAAATGCCACTTTTGGGCGCTTAAACCGCTAGGATTTAAAAAGCACTGCAATAGAAGGAGATAATGCAATTTGCTTGCCGCTTTAATCGTTATTCACAAGATTACCTGTGTGGAAAAGAGAGGGGCGGGTTAGTATCCATTAATGGGAAGGTCGGGTGTGAAACACCTATAAAAAAAGGCCCGCCGATGGGCGAGCCTATTATTCATGCAAGCAAATTACACTGAGTAGTAAAGTTCAAACTCAAGTGGGTGCGTTGCCATGTTTACTTTCTCAACATCTTGCATTTTTAGCTTAATGTAAGAATCGATGAAGTCATCAGAGAATACGCCGCCTGAAGTCAAGAACTCGCGATCTTCGTCAAGAGCTTTTAGAGCCACTTCTAGTGATTCTGCTACTTTTGGAATTTCAGCTGCTTCTTCTGCTGGTAGGTCGTACAAATCTTTATCCATCGCTTCGCCTGGGTGGATCTTGTTCTTGATACCGTCAAGGCCAGCCATTAGTAGACAAGCAAACGCTAGGTATGGGTTTGCTGCTGGATCTGGGAAGCGAGCTTCAATACGACGCGCTTTCGGGCTTGGTACCACAGGGATACGGATAGAAGCTGAACGGTTACGTGCAGAGTATGCAAGCATAACTGGTGCTTCATAGCCTGGGACTAGACGCTTGTATGAGTTAGTTGATGGGTTAGCAAATGCGTTGATTGCACGAGCGTGTTTGATGATACCACCGATGAAGTTCAGTGCCATCTCAGATAGACCGCCGTACTTATCGCCAGCAAATAGGTTTTGACCATCTTTGTTTAGAGACATGTGAACGTGCATGCCGCTACCGTTGTCACCAACAAGTGGCTTAGGCATGAATGTCGCTGTCTTACCAAATGCGTGTGCTACGTTGTGAACCACGTATTTGTAGATTTGGATTTCATCTGCTTTAGTTGTTAGCGTGTTGAAGCGAGTTGCGATTTCGTTTTGACCCGCAGTTGCTACTTCATGGTGGTGAGCTTCAACAACAAGACCCATCTCTTCCATGATTAGACACATTGCAGAACGGATGTCTTGTGAAGAGTCAACCGGTGCTACTGGGAAGTAACCACCTTTAACGCCTGGACGGTGACCTTTGTTACCGCCTTCAAAATCAGCGCCTGTGTTCCATGCCGCTTCTACATCGTCGATCTTAAAGAAAGAACCAGACATGTCGTTTGAGTATTTAACATCGTCAAACAAGAAGAACTCTGGTTCAGGACCAACAAGAACGGTGTCAGCTAGACCAGTTGCACGCATGTAATCTTCAGCGCGTTTTGCGATAGAGCGAGGGTCACGGTCGTAACCTTGCATTGTTGCAGGTTCAAGGATGTCACAACGGATGTTTAGCGTTGCATCTTCTGTGAACGGGTCAAGAACAGCTGATGTTGCGTCAGGCATCATCACCATGTCTGATTCGTTAATGCCTTTCCAGCCAGCAACTGAAGAACCATCAAACATCTTACCGTCTTCAAAGAAGTCTGCATCGACTTGGTGAGAAGGGATAGAGATGTGTTGCTCTTTACCTTTAGTATCAGTAAAGCGTAGGTCAACAAACTTAACTTCGTTTTCTTGGATCAGCGATAGAACGTTTTCAACTGACATCTTGGATAACCTCCAGTGTTATTAAAGCGGTATTAGCTCGATTTGGGTAATCTAGCATTGATTAATCTTGAATAGAGTTAATTAATCGATGCCGATTTTTACTTAGCCAAATTCGTGCCAAAAAAATTAATCCATTAATTTCAATGTATTATGTATTTTGCCTTCTCTTTTCTCTATTTTATTGCACCAAGTTGGCATGTGATCGCACCAAGTTGGTGCGGTAAATTCAAGGTGCACAATAATGAAGCAAAAAAGGCGATTCCATTCAGCCGTCGTTTGAACAATATGTCAACGATTTTACGATTAAACTGGAGAGAGATTTCCATTATTTCGTTTGCAATTTCGCCCAAGGTCTCGAGATTGTTGACTATGCTTAGGGTGTTGCGGCGAGTTGAGTAAAAAGTTAGCTGCTTAAAACGCCTAATATTGTCGAAAACCTCGGGGATGGATCACATATTTCTAGGTTTTTCGCTAAAATCTGGTACATTACGGACGTTTTTTTAATCAAATAAGTGATGCTTGGCTGAATTATATCCGCTGAGGGTCATTTCTTTTATAAGTGAATCATAATCCATGGCTACTACACAGATTGATAAATTGAGAAATATCGCGATCATCGCGCACGTTGACCACGGTAAAACAACACTGGTTGATAAACTGCTACAGCAATCAGGTACCTTGGAGTCTCGTGGCGAAGCTGAAGAGCGTGTCATGGACTCGAACGACATCGAAAAAGAACGTGGTATTACCATTCTTGCTAAGAACACAGCAATTAACTGGAACGACTACCGCATCAACATCGTAGATACTCCGGGACACGCGGACTTCGGTGGTGAAGTTGAGCGTATCATGTCAATGGTTGACTCTGTATTGCTTATCGTAGACGCAGTTGATGGCCCAATGCCTCAAACTCGTTTCGTAACGCAAAAAGCATTTGCTCACGGTCTTAAGCCAATCGTTGTAATCAACAAGATTGACCGTCCAGGCGCACGTCCTGAGTGGGTAATGGACCAAGTGTTCGACCTATTCGACAACCTAGGTGCAACTGACGAACAGCTAGACTTCCAAGTTGTTTACGCATCAGCACTTAACGGCTGGGCAACGCTTGAAGAAGGCGAAACTGGCGAGAACATGGAACCATTGTTCCAAGCAGTAGTTGACACTGTTGACGCGCCAAACGTTGACCTTGATGGTCCACTACAGATGCAAATCTCTCAGCTAGATTACAGCTCATACGTAGGTGTTATCGGTGTTGCTCGTGTTACTCGTGGTAGCGTTCGTGCAAACCAACAAGTAACTATCGTTAGCGCTGATGGCAGCAAACGTAACGGCAAAGTTGGCACAGTAATGGGCTACCTTGGTCTTAACCGTCACGAGATCGAGCAAGCTAACGCTGGCGACATCATCGCAATCACAGGTCTTGGTGAGCTGAAAATTTCAGACACGATCTGTGACCAAAACGCGGTTGAAGCAATGACTCCGCTTTCTGTTGATGAACCAACAGTAACGATGACATTCCAAGTAAACACTTCTCCGTTCGCGGGTAAAGAAGGTAAGTTCGTAACGTCACGTAACATTCTTGAGCGTCTGCAAAAAGAACTAGTACACAACGTTGCACTACGTGTTGAAGAAACTGACAACCCAGACCGTTTCCGCGTATCAGGCCGTGGTGAGCTTCACCTATCTATCCTGATCGAAAACATGCGTCGTGAAGGTTTCGAGCTAGCAGTATCTCGTCCAGAAGTAATCATCAAGAAAGATGAGAACGGCGATCTGTCTGAACCATTTGAAGTGGTAACGATTGATGTTATGGAAGAGCATCAAGGCGGCATCATGGAAAAAATCGGTCTACGTAAAGGTGAGCTAACTGATATGGCTCCAGATGGTAAAGGCCGTGTTCGCATGGACTTTATGATGCCTTCTCGTGGTCTAATCGGTTTCCAAACTGAATTCATGACGCTAACTTCTGGTTCTGGTCTTCTTTACCATACGTTTGATCACTACGGTCCACACAAAGGTGGCGTAATCGGTATGCGTAACAACGGCGTACTAATTTCAAACGCAACAGGTAAAGCACTGACTTACGCACTGTTCAACCTACAAGATCGTGGTCGTCTATTTACTGAGCACGCTGACGAAGTATACGAAGGTCAAGTTATCGGTATCCACAACCGTTCAAACGACCTGACTGTAAACTGTCTAAAAGGTAAGCAGCTAACCAACGTTCGTGCATCTGGTACAGATGAAGCGCAAGTTCTTTCTCCAGCAATCAAGTACACGCTAGAGCAAGCTCTTGAGTTCATCGATGAAGATGAACTAGTAGAAGTAACACCTGAAAGCATCCGTATTCGTAAACGTCACCTGACTGAAAACGATCGTAAACGCGCAGGTCGTGCACCAAAATAATTAGTCGCTAGTCGATTAAATCAAAGGCTCTGATAATATCAGGGCCTTTTTTATAGCTGTCATATTGCAAGCGAAAGTACGCTTTGGCTCGCGACAGCAGCCAGATTACTTTGGTCTTAAAATTCAGGAATCGATATGTTACCGATCATTATTACCGGTGGTCCAGGCGCAGGGAAAACCAGTTTGATTAATGCATTGGCTGATAAGGGCTATGCAACGTTTGAGGAAGTGTCACGTACCTTGATTGAGCAGCAAGCTCAATTGGAGAAGGGTATCTTACCTTGGCATGATTTACCGGGTTTTGCAGCTTTGTGCTTAGCGAGTATGAGTGAGCAAAAACAGCAAGCGTCTTCGCACCGTGTGGCGTTTTTAGATCGCGCTATTCCTGATATTTGCGGTTATTTAGCGCAAGCTGAGTTAGAGATTGATGCACGTTACCTTCAGGCGAGTGCGGGCTATCATGCGCAGGTTTTTTTCTGTCGTCCACACCAAGCGATTTATGTGCAAGATGAGGTACGCCCTTATCCATTTGATGGGGCATTAGCCATTCATGATTCACTGGTGGCGATATATCAGCAACTGGGCTATCAGGTAGTGGAAGTGCCTTGGGGTTCGTTGGATGATCGAGTGACGTTCATCGAGAGCGCACTGGCGCTCCCGAGTGTTACTGAATAGCGCTTATTTCGCTTGTAGCTTATTGAGGAACTTATCGGATTCAGTGATCGCTTGGTTCATTTGTTGAATCGCTTGCTCAATTTCTTTTTCTAGGCTGACAAACTCACCTTGCAGGGAACCAATCGCGCTGGCATTAAGGTTATGCTTTAAGAATAAAGTATTGTCGCGCAGTGCGTTGAGTACCGGTGTCATGCGCTGCTCAGCACGTTGCATGGCTTTAATCATGGTATTGTAAGAGGTACGAGTCTCTCGCAGCTTTTGTTCGCTAGAACGACGTAGAGAGGCATTGGTGTAAAGGTCGAGCTCTTGTTCCCACTCACTAAATAGCGCCGCTGAGACATCTTCTATTGCCGCAATTCGATCACTTACTTCTTGCGCGGCGTCTTCACTGGCTTCATATTTATCATTGATTTGGTTGTAAACGGTTTCAAGTTCACCACCATCAAAATTGGTGAGTGCTGACAGCGCCTCAAGTGCACTGGTAAACTCTTGCTGTGCATCTTGTTGCGAAACTTTAGCATCTTCAACACGATCAACCATGATATCGCGTTTATGTACGCCAACTTGTTCCATCGCAGCGTAGTAGGTGGATTGGCACCCCGTGAGGGTTGTAATGGCAATCAGCAAGGCAATGAGATAAGGCATCGTAGCGTCCCTTTTAGCGATTAATAACAAATTTAGGCAATAACAGAATTAGGATGAATCAGATGATAGGGAGATACAAGTTGAAAATGACCCCCTTCATTCAACAGTGTATTCAATTTGCGCGTTACCTCCTAGCGCGTATGTTGCACGATCGAATTAATGTCAATGCAGGCTATTTGGCTTACATTACTTTGCTGTCCATTGTGCCGATGTTGACGGTATTGCTTTCGGTACTCTCTTCGTTCTCGATCTTTGCTGATGTTGGCACCACGATTCAAGATTTTGTCATCACCCACTTTGTGCCGACAGCGGGCGATGTGGTCAAAAATGCCTTGCTGGAATTTATCAGCAATACCGGCAAGATGACTGCAGTGGGTGGTGCATTCCTATTTGTCGCAGCAATCATGCTTATTTCCAATATCGACAACAATCTTAACTATATTTGGCGAGTAGATAAGAAACGCCGTGTTGTCTTTTCGTTTTCGATGTACTGGATGTTCCTTACCTTAGGTCCGATTTTGGTTGGTGCCAGCATTGCGGTGAGCTCTTATGTCACTTCACTACGTGTTTTAGATAGTCATGTGCTGTCGACCGCTTATGATGAATTCTTACGCTGGCTGCCATTGATTCTGTCCTTCCTGGCTTTTGTTGGTCTGTACATGGTGGTACCGAACAAAAAAGTGAAACTTTCCCATGCAATGATTGGTGCATTGGTTGCCGCGTTGCTGTTTGAATTGAGTAAGAAAGGTTTCGCCGCCTACATCACTCAATTTCCGTCCTACCAAGTCATTTATGGCGCATTAGCGGCGATCCCAATTCTGTTTATCTGGGTCTATTTATGTTGGCTGATAGTGCTGGTGGGGGCGGAAGTCACGGCGGCATTGGGTGAGCAGGAACAGTGGAGTGACGAGATAAGCGTGGTACACTCGAGCGGAAAATACCTAAGTAGTAAACAAGAAGGAAGTCAGAGTGATAGCTCTAATTCAACGAGTGAGTGAAGCAACGGTGCGTGTTGATGGCGACGTTGTGGGTGAAATTGAACAAGGGTTATTAGTGTTGCTTGGCGTCGAGAAAGACGATGATGAAGCCAAAGCAAAGCGTTTGATGGAGCGTGTCACCACTTACCGCGTATTTGGCGATGAAGAAGGCAAGATGAACCTCAACGTTAAACAAGTGGAAGGTAAAGTGCTGGTGGTTTCTCAGTTTACTCTGCCAGCTGACACCAATAAAGGCACTCGTGCTGGTTTTTCTCGTGGTGCACATCCAGTTGATGCTGAGCGCTTATATGACTACTTTGCCGATCAGTGTGCCACTGTTTTGCCAACGGAACGTGGTCGCTTCGCCGCGGATATGAAAGTCTCTTTGGTCAATGATGGCCCAGTAACATTTTGGCTCCAGGTATAGTTCAGGTCTTTGGATCGAACTTTATTCAATAAACAGCCGTAAAAGCGCAAGATAAGCACTTAAATGGCCAGCTCACCGGAGTGTGGGCAGCAATGAAAAAGGAATTTTATGTTTAAGCTGATTACGCCAAATACTGACAATCAACTTAAAAAGTATTACCACTTTCGCTGGCAAATGCTGCGGGAGCCTTGGCGTATGCCGGCGGGCTCTGAGCGTGATGAATTTGATGCGATGAGTCATCATCGCATGATTGTTGATGGACGAGGCCGTCCAATGGCGATTGGTCGCTTATATGTGACCCCTGATCACGAAGGGCAGATCCGTTATATGGCGGTGAAAAGTAATCGCCGTAATAAAGGGATGGGCTCGTTGTTGCTGGTGGCGCTGGAATCGCTTGCTCGTCAAGATGGCGTAAAGCGCTTGGTGTGTAATGCGCGTGAAGAGGCAATTGATTTTTATGAGCGCAATGGCTTTGAACGCCGTGGCGACCTTTCTGATGAGCGTGGCCCCACGCGTCACTTGCAAATGGTTAAGCCATTAGCGCCGATGGCGAATGTGCTACGTAAGCCAGAGTGGTGTGCCGATCTGCAAGAGCGTTGGGCGCATCATATTCCGATCAGCGATAAAATGGGCATTAAGATCAACCAATACACGGGTTATCAGTTTGAATGCAGTGCGCAGCTTAATCCCAATCTTAATCCCCACAATACCCTTTTTGCTGGCTCTGCCTTTACGCTCGCAACCCTCACAGGGTGGGGCATGGCGTGGCTATTGTTAAAAGAACGTGGTTTGCACGGTGATATTGTGTTGGCCGATAGTCGGATTCGTTATCGCCATCCGGTGGAGCAAAACCCCGTCGCACAAACCTCATTAGATGGCATCAGTGGTGATTTAGATCGCCTCGCCAGTGGCCGCAAAGCACGCATCGTGATCCATGTGACGATTTACAGCGGCAAAACGGCGGCGGTTGATTTCATCGGCACCTATATGCTGCTACCAAACTACAAATCTATGCTGGATTCAAGATTGGATGTTTGAGCGCTTTCTGTCTCTTCAATAGGGCAAGTATTTAGCAACTGATAGATGTTCGCGGCGACATCCCATTGCAACCTTTGGCATTCACTGTTGTATTGCAGTAACAAGGTTGCTAGCGAAGGCTGAGTGAGGTCGATATTGCCCGCAGCTTGCATGCCTTGCTTTAACGTTGGTGATTGGATGGTGATGCGGCCACGATCAGCGTCGATGGATAGATTATCGAGCTCAAAGTTCTGTTCAAGCTGACTCTGCTTGCCATGTTGACCAATGGTGATGTAACCCTGACGTAATGCTGCTGAAACCTTGCCACTCAGTGAGTGTGCCAGCATTGAGTAGTCACCGGCTAAGCCGGATAACTCAGCGTGCACTTCAGCCAGTGCGTTGATATGAATAGGCTGCTTGTTAGTTGCGACGTTACTCTCTAGAGGTAGGCCATCCATAGTGATATTGAGCTGCCAAGGAGCGCTGAGTTTGCTTCTATCCCAGAAACCTTCGGCTTCAATATAACCCTGATCCAGTGGTACAAATAATCGCGTCAGATGCCACTTTTTCTGTTCGGCATTCATTTCTATTGCGGCTTGGGTGGTGAGGTGTTTGTCAATACTGGCGCTATTGGCGCTGGCGATCAGATTGCCTTGCCAAAATCCCAATTCACCTTGCTGTTTGAGCACTAAATCCGTCGCGTCGATATTGAGACCAGAGATCTGCCAAAATGGCTTTTGGTTGAGTTGGATAATTTGCAAGTTATTGACGTCGAGTTTATCAATCGTCAGATTTTGTATCGATTGGCTCCAATGCCAAGCGTTGATCAGATCGTACTGGGCCTCTTCTAACCATTTTACCCCAGATAGCGATAATTGCTTAAGGTGCATAGACCCAGGGGTAAACACGCCCTGTAACTGTAAGCGGCCTTGATGCCAGTCACTATCCAGTTCCGCCACTTCGATTTGGTTGGGCGAAAAATTGAACGTTGCTCTTGGCTCGACCCATTGTTGATTCTGATAGTTAATCGAATCAGCATCAAAAGAAAGGTAGCCGTTGTCTTGCTGCCAAAGCGACTGACTGGGTGTGATTTTTTCTGCTGATAGATCGAGATTCACCACACGCACGCCTTGATAGGTGAGATTACTCTTCAATATATCGAGGCTATTAATATCGCGTATCCAACCGGTTTTATCTAACTGCTGCAACCATGTATCAATGGGTTGGCTGTCATCCAGATTCAGCTTATCGATGGTGACGTTAATCAGCGACCATCCTTGCGGATATTGTTCTGCTTGACCGGAAATTTGCGCGCCATTCCAGCTAAATGAAGCGCCATACACGGTGCTATTTTCAGCTTGATAGCGGGCGTCAATGAGCAAGTTATCTAAAGCGTGGCCATCCACATAAAGTTGTTCAGCGGAAAACTGCATATCACCATACGGCAACACTTGCTGTTCATCTTGCCAAGTTGGTTGGTCAATTTGCAGATTTACTCCTCGCGCCGACCAATCAGTCGCAACCAGTTCGCTTTGTTTAAAGGCAAGCTGCGTTATCTCAAATTGGCGTAGCACCGTCCATGCTGGCTGAGATAGGTTGAGATTCGCTTGCTCAATCACGATGGCATCAAAGCGCCATACTTGTCTGTTTGGCAATGACGGGTGGAGCCATAATTCTACTTTGGGTAAATAGAGTGGCGTATCGTCACCAATGGTGAGGCCATGTAAAGTGAGCTGCAAAGGGGGAGTAAATTCGGCTTGTTCAACCTGCATCGGTTGTGAAGAGATCTGGGCTAAGGCCTCATTGACCACTTGAGTGGCATACTGACTGCGCATCACGGCATAAAAAGCGGCAATGAAAAGACAAATAAGAAGCAGCACAGCAAGCAACAGGTAGCTAAGTCGTTTTTTCACAAGGCCCAATCCATAATGAGGGTGAGAGATGATTCTGTCGGCAAAGCGATTTATCTGCAACAAAAAAGCCCCTCATTGAGGGGCTAATAGCGGATATTTAAGCAAACGTCACTAATCTAGCTGTGGGCCAGCGGCAACGAGCGCTTTTCCTTCTGCATTGTCAGTGTATTTATCAAAGTTGTTGATAAAGCGCTGCGCAAGATCGTGTGCTTTGCTTTCCCATTGTAGCGGGTCAACATAGGTATCACGCGGATCGAGGATCGCTGGATCAACACCTGGCAGAGACGTTGGTACTTCAAGATTGAAAATTGGAATATGAGTGGTTTTCGCATTTTCAATCGAACCATCCAAAATCGCATCAATGATGCCACGCGTATCTTGGATAGAAATACGTTTACCAGAACCATTCCAACCTGTGTTTACTAGGTATGCTTCTGCTCCCGCCGCTTCCATACGTTTTACTAGCACTTCTGCATACTTGGTTGGGTGAAGCGTTAGGAACGCAGCACCAAAACAGGCTGAGAATGTTGGCGTTGGCTCTGTAATGCCACGCTCAGTACCCGCTAGCTTGGCAGTAAAGCCAGATAGGAAGTGGTATTTGGTTTGCTCTGGTGTCAATTTAGATACTGGAGGTAGCACCCCAAATGCATCAGCAGATAGGAAGATCACCTTGTTTGCGTGACCACCTTTCGACACTGGTTTAACGATGTTGTCGATATGATGAATTGGGTAAGAAACACGAGTGTTTTCTGTTTTTGAACCATCATCAAAGTTGATTGAGCCATCGCCACGTACGGTGACGTTTTCTAGTAGTGCATCACGACGAATCGCGTTGTAGATATCAGGCTCTGCTTCTTTCGATAGTTTAATGGTTTTCGCGTAACAGCCGCCTTCAAAGTTGAACACGCCGTCATCATCCCAACCATGCTCATCATCACCAATAAGAGCGCGTTTAGGATCGGTCGATAGGGTGGTTTTACCCGTACCAGATAGACCAAAGAAGACTGCGACGTCACCAGCTTCACCCATGTTGGCACTACAGTGCATTGAAGCGATATCTTTCAATGGTAAGAAGTAGTTCATCATGGCGAACATGCCTTTCTTCATTTCGCCGCCGTACCAAGTACCACCGATCAGCTGAGTGCGCTCAGTTAGGTTAAATACGGTGAAGTTTTCTGAATTCAAGCCGTGCTCTTCCCATTTCTGGTTGGTGCACTTCGCGCCATTCATCACCACAAAATCCGGTTCAAACGATGCTAATTCTTCTTCTGTTGGACGCAAGAACATGTTTTTAACAAAGTGCGCTTGCCACGCGACTTCAGTAATGACACGAATGCTCAGACGCGTATCTGGGTTTGCACCACAGTAACCATCAATCACAAACAAGCGCTTACCTGATAGCTGGTTGGTCACCAACTGCTTAAGGTCATTCCAAACGGCTTGGTTGATCGGTTTGTTGTCGTTTTTAACCGCGTCTGACGTCCACCACATATGTTCCTCAGTAGTGGCATCTTTAACGATATATTTATCTTTTGGGGAGCGACCGGTGAAAATACCAGTATCGACAGCGACGGCGCCAAGTTCAGTGACTACTCCACGTTCGTAGCCTTCGAGATCAGCACGCGTTTCTTCTTCGAACAACAATTCGTAACTTGGGTTGCGTACAACCTCTTTTACGTCATGAAGCCCATGCTTGGTTAAATCAATTATTGCAGCCTTTGTATGTTCCATAACGGTCATAGGTGCTCCTTGTGGGAAGTTTTTTGTAGGGATTTTGTAATAATGTTTTATTTTTATCTGTTACCCATGCTAGCAACGAGGCCCGGATAAAACAGGGATGTAGCTCAAATATTAACCATGATTTTCACGTGGTTTTAGGTGACTCGTCACATATTGGTAGTGATATATTATCGCGTAGGCAAAGGTTTGCGCTAGATCAAACGGATTAATAATGTACAGAAATTAAGTACAGCGTACGGTCATGTAAATGCCCGTTATTGCTGGATTTGGGTCACAAAAAAAGCCAGCTTGATGCTGGCTTGTGCGGGATTTAACGTGCTTGTTAAGTTGTGCAAATTAATGCACAGTCTTGTCACCACTTTGTGCGTCGATGAACAGTTCTTCTACTTCAGATTCATTGAATGAATATGTTGTGCCACAGTAATCACAATGTAAAGATACTGAACCTTCCTCTGCCAAAATGTCATTAATTTCAGTACGATCAACGGTAATAATTGCCGCGCCGCTGCGTTCACGTGAGCAACCACAGTGGAATACCACTGGTTGAGGTTCAAATAGGCGAACTTTATCTTGGTTGTATAGGCGGTAAAGTAACTCTTGTGCTTCTAGGCCAAATAGCTCTTCATCTTTTACCGTGTTGGTTAGCTGCTCTAGGTGTTCAAAGTCTTCTGCTGAACCCGTGCCATCAGGCATGATTTGAATCAGCATGCCAGCTGCGTGTGCTTTGCCGTTTAGTTCACCGGTACGGATCCACAGACGAGTTTTTAGCTGCTCTGAGTTCGCAAAGTAGTTTTCAATTACTTGCGTTAAGTTTTCACCTTCTAAGCCAACCACACCTTGGTAGCGTTCGCCTTTTTTCGGTTCAATCGTGATGACTAGGTAACCTTTACCCATCATTTCATGCAAGGTCGCGTTGTCTGCGATCTCGCCGTTCCAACGAGCGACACCACGGATTTTTTGATCGTGGTCGCCATTGATTACGGCAAGAGAAACCGGGCCATCACCTTGTAGTTGGATGGTGATCGAACCTTCAAATTTTAACGTTGCAGTTAAAAGAGTGGTTGATACCAGTAGCTCACCCAGCAGTTTTTTCAGTGCAACAGGGTATTCCTTGCTCGCGATAATTTGTTGGTACGCTTCATCCAATTGCACCATTTCGCCACGTACTGATAGATCTTCAAATAGGTAGCGATTTAAAACGTTGTTTGTGATTACTGTATCAGTCATTAGGACAGTCCGGCTTATTGATGTTTAAACTTAATGATATCGCGGCGCTGCTTTTTATCAGGGCGGCGTTCAGGGCTTGGGTTATGAGCGTTCAATTTGCGTTGACGTGCATATTCTTCACGCTTAGCTACACTATCCGCAGTTTCAGAGTAAAGAGTTTGCGCTTCTGGTGCGCCACGACGTTGGCCTGAAATCTTTTCGATAATGACCGTCTTTTCTTCGTTGGCTTGACGCAAAGTGAGCACCGCACCAAGCTCTACATTCTTACTTGGTTTGCTGCGTTGTCCATTATAGTGAACTTTGCCACCATCGACCATATCTCGTGCGATGGAACGCGTTTTGTAAAAGCGCGCAGCCCAAAGCCATTTATCTAATCTTATCGTGTCTGTTGGGGAACTCATGGCACTCATTACCCTCTAACTAGGTGAACTATCGCCCTAACAATGGTGATGTTGTGCCCACTTTTCAAGGTAATGTGTAAAAATAGAGCTTAAAGGGATTGCGACAGAGCTTTTTTTATATAGAGCCACAATATAGTTTGTTAGAATTAAAGTTCGTGGGTTATATACATATTTTTGTTCGTTTTTATATCGCCACTCACTGTCGATATGGACCAATAATCATCAAGGAAATGCAGTGAAGCCGTTCAGCTTTAGTTCCCCCTCTTTGCAAAAGTTAATAACCAATCAAGCGATTTTAAGCACGTGGGTGACGGTCATTCTTTTGCTATCGGCTGCTTGGGTTGCCGGGAAATTAATCTGGTTTCCTTATCAACAAGTCGATATCGTTTCATGGCAGCCATCAGCGTCCACTATCGCTGCGGGCACTCAGCAAGATCGCCTTGATTTATCAACACTACAAAATAGCCATCTGTTTGGTCGCTACCAAGCGGATGTTGTGGCACCAGTAGCAAAACCTAAGCTAGAAGATGCACCTAAGAGCCGCCTGAACGTGGTATTAGTGGGAGTCGTAACCAGTAGCGAATCCAACAAAAGTTTGGCGGTGGTTGCTAAAAGTGGCAAACAAGCCACTTATGGCGTTAATGAAGTGATTGCGGGCACGCAAGCCAAGCTGATCCAAGTACAGTCTGATCGCATTATTGTCGATAACTCTGGTCGTAATGAGACAGTGATGTTGGAAGGGATTAAATATTCAAAACCGACCCAGCAACAAGCAAAGTCAGCGCCAGCCACTAGCTTAAACACCAAAGAAAAGCTGGAGCAGATCCGCACGGACATCACGACCGATCCGAAACAAATTTTCCAATACGTTCGCATGTCGCAAATGAAACAAGATGGCGAGGTGGTGGGCTACCGTTTAAGTGCCGGTAAGAGCCGCGAGTTGTTCGACGCGGTTGGGCTGAAGAATGGCGATGTGGCGACCCATTTAAATGGACAAGATTTACGTAATGCAGCCGCGATGGGTGAGATATTCAACCGTTTGTCGGAGTTAACCGAATTAAATTTAACGGTAGAACGTAATGGGCAACCATATGATATCTACATTGAATTATAAAACGCGCAGACAACATTATCCTTTAGGAGTATCAAGTGAAGCATTGGCTTAAGAAAAGCGCATGGCTATTAGCCGCAACATTAGTGGTTTCTCCAGTAGCGATGGCCAGCGAATATAGCGCCAGCTTTAAGGGCACCGACATTCAAGAGTTTATTAATATTGTTGGTCGAAACTTAGAAAAAACCATCATTGTTGATCCGTCTGTGCGTGGAAAAATTGATGTCCGTAGCTATGACACCTTGAGTGAAGAGCAGTACTACAGCTTCTTCCTTAATGTTCTAGAAGTGTACGGTTATGCTGTGATCGAAATGGATAATGGCATTCTTAAAGTGATCAAATCGAAAGATGCCAAAACATCGGCGATCCCAGTCGTGGGTGATGGCGATGTGAAAGGCGACGAAGTGGTGACTCGCGTCGTCACGGTACGTAACGTTTCGGTACGTGAACTTTCACCGCTGTTGCGTCAGTTGAACGATAACGCTGGGGCGGGTAACGTGGTGCACTACGATCCTGCTAACATCATTTTGATTACTGGTCGCGCTGCAGTCGTAAACCGTTTAGCTGACATCATTAAACGTGTTGACCAAGCCGGCGATAAAGAAATTGAAGTGGTGGATCTGAAAAATGCATCAGCAGCCGAGATGGTACGAATTGTTGATGCGCTGAACAAAAGCAGCGACAGTAAAAACACTCCGGGATTCTTACAACCTAAGCTGGTGGCCGATGATCGTACCAACTCAGTGCTGATTTCGGGTGACCCACAGGTACGTAAGCGTCTGCGTAAACTGATCCAGCAACTCGATGTTGAGATGGCGAGCCGTGGTAATAACCAAGTGGTTTACCTTAAATACGCCAAAGCAGAAGATCTCGTCGATGTGTTGAAAGGCGTTTCCGACAACCTACAAGCTGAAAAATCGTCAGGCTCTAAAGGTTCTAACTCAAATTCAACCGAAGTAATGATTGCCGCGCACGCGTCAACCAATGCCTTGGTGATCACCGCGCCACCATCAATCATGACCGCGCTACAGAATGTGATTGCCCAGCTTGATATCCGTCGCGCGCAAGTATTGATTGAAGCCTTGATTGTTGAAATGGCGGAAGGTGACGGCATCAATCTTGGTGTGCAATGGGGCTCATTAGAAAGTGGAGCTGTAATTCAATATGGCAACACGGGCGCACCGATTGGCCAAGTGATGGTCGGTTTGGAAGAAGCGAAAGATACTACTGAGAAAAAACCAATTCGCGATAGCGATACTGGCGCAATTAAGTATTACGAAGAAACCACGGAAAAAGGTGATTACAGCACACTCGCATCGGCTCTGGCGGGCGTTAACGGCGCTGCTGTGAGCATCATGATGGGGGACTGGACAGCACTGATCAGCGCTGTATCGACTGACTCGAATTCTAATATTCTGTCTTCGCCAAGTATTACCGTGATGGATAACGGCGAAGCGTCATTCATTGTTGGTGAAGAAGTGCCGGTACTCACTGGTTCAACGGCGGGTTCCAATAATGACAACCCATTCCAAACCGTTGATCGTAAAGAAGTGGGCATTAAGCTGAAAGTAGTACCTCAAATCAACGAAGGTAACTCAGTACAACTGAATATTGAGCAAGAAGTGTCAAATGTCTTGGGTGCCAATGGTGCCGTCGATGTGCGTTTTGCCAAGCGTCAGTTGAATACCTCGGTGATTGTTGAAGATGGTCAGATGATTGTCTTGGGCGGTTTGATTGATGAACGCGCGATGGAAAGTGAATCGAAAGTTCCACTACTGGGTGATATTCCAGTATTGGGTCACTTGTTCAAATCAACCAGCACGCAGGTAGAGAAGAAGAATCTGATGGTGTTTATTAAACCAACCATCATTCGCGATGGTGTGACAGCCGATGGCATCACACAGCGCAAATATAACTTTATTCGTGCTGAGCAACTGTTTAAATCGGAACAAGGTTTGAAGTTGATGGATGATAGCCACATTCCGGTTCTGCCTGAATTTGGTCACGATCGTCAACATCCCGCTGAAATACAAGCCTTTATTGATCAAATGGAAAGCGTGCAATGATTGAACTAGATGCGGTGCATCTGCATCGCCGCCTACCGTTTGGTTTTGCTAAGCGCTTCAACTTGGTGTTGGAGCAAGAGCCTGCGGGTTTAACATTATTTTATGTTGAGCCGTTGTCGATTGAAGCGCTGTTAGAAGTTAAACGCACCACTTCAGTCAATTTTGTTGTGCAGGCGGTGAGCAAAGAAAGTTTTGAGAAAAAACTGACCAGCGCCTATCAGCGAGATTCCTCAGAAGCGCGTCAGTTGATGGAAGACATTGGCGCCGATAGCGACGATTTTTTCTCGCTAGCGGAAGATCTGCCGCACGATGAAGATTTGTTAGAGTCAGAAGATGATGCGCCGATCATCAAACTGATCAACGCGATGTTAGGTGAAGCGATCAAAGAAGGCGCCTCGGATATTCATATCGAAACGTTCGAGAAGAGCTTATCGATTCGTTTCCGCGTTGATGGTGTATTGCGTGATGTGTTGTCACCAAGTCGTAAGCTGGCGCCATTGCTTGTCTCGCGTGTCAAGGTTATGGCTAAGCTGGATATTGCTGAAAAGCGTGTACCACAAGATGGTCGTATTTCTTTGCGTATCGGTGGCCGAGCAGTGGATGTACGTGTGTCGACCATGCCATCGTCACACGGTGAGCGTGTGGTAATGCGTTTATTAGATAAAAACGCCACTCGCCTTGATTTGCATAGTCTTGGAATGGAAGCGAAAACTCATCAACAGTTCCAAGCGATGATTGCGCGACCACACGGAATTATTTTGGTGACGGGCCCAACCGGCTCTGGTAAATCGACTACCTTGTATGCCGGCTTGCAAGAGATCAACAGCAACGAGCGCAACATCCTGACGGTTGAAGATCCGATCGAATTCGACATCGATGGCATTGGTCAAACACAAGTAAATCCGAAAGTGGATATGACCTTTGCTCGTGGTCTGCGTGCGATTTTGCGTCAAGACCCAGATGTGGTGATGGTCGGTGAGATTCGTGATTTAGAAACCGCACAAATCGCGGTACAAGCTTCATTGACTGGTCACTTAGTGATGTCGACTCTGCACACCAATACCGCGGTGGGTGCGATTACGCGTCTGCGCGATATGGGCATCGAACCATTTTTGATCTCATCGTCTTTGCTCGGTGTTTTAGCGCAACGTCTGGTACGTACACTGTGCCCGAGTTGTAAGCAAAGCTACCAAGCAGATGCGGCGCAAAAAGCGTTGTTTGATGTCAGTGAGCATGAGTCTTTAACGCTTTATAAACCCGCTGGTTGTGAGAAGTGTAACCACAAAGGCTATCGCGGCCGAACTGGTATTTATGAGCTATTGGTGGTGAATGAGCAGGTTCAAGAGTTGATTCATAACGAAGCGGGTGAGCAAGCGATGGAAAAATTGGTGCGTCAGCATACCCCATCGATTCGTAGCGACGGCCTAGCTCGAGTTCGCCAAGGCGTAACATCACTTGAAGAAGTGATGCGAGTAACCAAGGAAGGCTAATGGCGGCGTTCGAATATAAAGCGCTTAATGCGAAAGGCAAACATCAAAAAGGGGTGATGGAGGGTGACAATGCGCGCCAAGTCCGTTCTCGTCTTAAAGAGCAAGGTTTAGTTCCGATTGATGTAGTGGCAACGCGTGCTAAGCTGCAAGCCAACATGCAACAAAATGACGCTCTTACCTTTAAGCGCGGTATTAGCACGCCAGATTTGGCACTGATCACTCGTCAGCTATCTACCTTAGTGCAATCAGGTATGCCGCTGGAAGAGTGTTTGCGCGCAGTGTCTGAGCAAGCAGAAAAACCACGAATTCGTACCATGTTAATGGCGGTTCGCGCCAAGGTGGTTGAAGGGCATACCTTGGCTGATGGCTTGGGTGATTACCCGCACATCTTTGATGAATTGTTCCGTTCGATGGTTGCGGCAGGTGAGAAATCCGGTCACCTTGATGGTGTGCTTGAGCGTCTTGCCGACTACGCTGAAAATCGCCAGAAAATGCGCAGTAAATTGCAGCAAGCACTGATCTATCCAGTGGTTTTGGTGGTGTTTGCGATCGCCATTGTGGCTTTTTTATTGGCGTCAGTGGTGCCTAAAATTGTCGGCCAATTCGTGCAAATGGGGCAAGAATTACCGCTTTCAACGCGCATTTTGATCAGTGCTAGTGAGTTTGTGCAACATTGGTGGATCACCATCGCCATTGTGCTCATTGCTCTGATTTATTTGGTGCGTTACGCCTTATCAAAACCATCAATACGGTTGAGTTGGCATCGCAAAGTGACGGGAATGCCTGTGATTGGCAAAATCTCCCGCGGCTTAAATACCGCGCGTTTTGCCCGTACTTTGTCAATTTGTACTTCGAGCGCGATTCCGATTTTGGACGGGATGAATGTCGCGGTTGATGTGATGTCGAATCAGTACGTAAAACAACAGGTATTACTGGCTTCTGATCGCGTGCGCGAAGGGGCGAGCCTGCGTAAATCTTTGGATCAAACCAAACTCTTTCCACCGATGATGCTGCATATGATTGCGTCTGGCGAACAAAGTGGCCAATTGGAAAACATGCTGACACGAGCGGCGGATAACCAAGATGCTAACTTTGAATCGATGGTGAATATTTCGTTGGGGATCTTTACCCCATTAATGATTGCTGTATTGGCGGGATTGGTGCTGTTTATTGTAATGGCCACTATGATGCCTATTTTGGAAATGAATAACTTAATGAGCGGCAAATAAAGCTGATCGAGAAGTGACCTCTTTGGAGACAATAATGAAAAAACAACACAATAAAAAACAGTCAGGTTTCACTCTATTAGAGCTGATGGTCGTGGTGGTTATTTTGAGTATTTTGGCTAGTGTAGTTGCGCCAAACTTGCTTGGTAGCAAAGACACCGCCGCGCAGAAAAAAGCCACGGTCGATATTAAGGCGTTGGAAACGGCGCTTGATACCTACAAGCTAAACCATAATGTTTACCCAACGACTGACCAAGGTCTGGAGGCGCTCGTCACTGAGCCTAGCAACCCAACGCCACGTAACTACCCGCAAGATGGTTACATTAAGCGTCTGCCACAAGACCCATGGGGTAATGATTACCAATATCTAAGCCCTGGTGATAACGGCAACATTGATATCTTCACTCTAGGAGCGGATGGTCAAGAAGGTGGTGATGGTGTTAATTCCGATGTGGGTAACTGGAATCTACAAGATTTCCAATAACCCCCTCATCGATGAGTTTGGCGGCGTAAGCCGCCATTTCTCTCTTCATTGCATCGTTTTTAATGGTTATTGGGTTGTATTAAGTAGTGCTGAGCATGTCGAAAAGTAAAGGCTTTACCCTTATTGAAGTACTACTAGTGGTCGCTTTGATTGCTATTATGGCTTCAACCGTGGTGTTCTCTTTACCTGATAACAGTCGTGATGAAGCTGAGCAACAAGCCAAATCACTTTGGTTACGCCTGCAACTATTGAATGAAGAGGCAATGCTTAGTGGCCGTGATTACGGGCTGAGACTTGATCAGGAAAACAACCGCTATTTTTTACAGCAACTCGCAACGGAAGGTTGGCAGCCATTGCAACTTGATCGTCTGCCTCACGAAACGGAATTAATCGATTCGCTCAAGTTTGAATTTAGCTTAGGCGGTTCGGCTTGGCAGGATCAAGAACGCCTGTTTAATCCGACATCGCTGTTTGATGAGCAAATGTTTGCCGATGTTGAAGAGAAAAAAGAGCTGCCGGTACCACAAGTGTTTGTGATGTCGAGTGGTGAAGTGACGCCATTTTCTATTGCCATTTATCCAAGTGGCTCTGAACTAGAGCAGACTGCATGGCAGGTAGTGGCAAAAGAAAATGGTCAAATCATCTTGTTGCAACCGGGAGAGCAGGAGGAGTCAGCTGATGAACGATAATCGTATCCATCATAAGCGAGTCGTCAGCAAGCCTCGCGGTTTTACTCTGCTTGAAGTTTTGGTCGCTTTAGCGATCTTTGCAATGTCGGCGATGGCTTTAGTCCGTTCGGTTGGACAGCACATCAACACCTTGAGTTTTATGGAAGAAAAAGCCTTTGCCGCCATGGTTGTTGATAACCAAATGGCCAAAGTGATGCTCAATCCTGATGGGTTAAAAAAGCAGAATGGCCAAGATAAACTCGCAGACAGAACATGGTATTGGAGCGTATCTCCGGTCTCCACTCAAGATAGTCTAATTCGAGCCTTTGATGTTTCAGTGGCGAGCTCGCAGAAAGGAACGCCGATTTTGACGGTGAGAAGTTATGTCGCGAAGTAATCTATTGAAAAACCAGCGCAAAAAAATCGCTGCTTTTACTTTGATTGAAGTGCTGGTGGCGATGTCGATTTTTGCTTTTCTTGCCGTTGGTGCTCAGCAGGTTTTGAATCAAATTTATCGTAGTAATGCGATCTCGCAAGAGCGTAGTGACCGTTTAAAAACCTTGCAGCGTACGCTGGTTTTTATGGATAACGATTTTCGCCAAATGGCGTTACGTCAAATGCGCACCAATGGCGAAGAACCGAATACCAAGTTGGTAGAGTGGGGCGATTACTTACTCGACTCCGATGGCAAAGGCGTGATGCTTCCCCGTTCTGGCTGGCACAATCCAGCGCAGCAATTTCCACGTGGTGAAGTGACTAAGGTGGGATATCGGCTGAAAGACAATCAATTACAGCGCGTTTGGTGGCGCTATGTTGATACACCAACGGCTCAAGAAGGCATGGTGATGCCCTTGATTGACCAAGTGGAAACGTTTGATATGCGTTTCTTTGATGGTAAGCAATGGCTCAAGCAATGGGATAAAACCATGGTGCTGCCAAAAGCGGTGCAAGTGTCACTGACCTTTAGTGACTATGGTGACATTGAGCGTATTTATTTGACCGGTGGTGGCTCGATTGCAGTAGAGGGACGCGATGAAGAATAATCAACGTGGCGTCGCTTTGTTGGTGGTCTTACTGATTTTAGCTTTGATGACTGCCGTCGCGGCAACGATGTCAGAGCGTTTGTTTGGCCAATTTAAGCGCTCGTCTAATCAGCTAAATTATCAGCAAGCATACTGGTATAGCATTGGTGCGGAAGCGTTAGCTATTGAAGCTATCGAGCAAAGTTATAAAGACAGCGATACCATTAATCTCTCTCAACCATGGGCCTTGGAAGAACAACAATTTCCGCTAGATTATGGCAGTCTGACGGGAAAACTCTTGGATCGCCAAGCTTGTTTCAATATCAATGCCTTCGTAAACCTAGAGAACAGTAGTAGTTCAGATACGGCACCGTACTTAGTCACGGTACTGCAAGATCTCTTGAATGAACTGGAGGTCGATAGCCATGTTGCCGAAGTGGTGGCGCACTCTAGTTGGGAGTTTATCGATACCAATAATAGCGTTAACTCAGTGACTGGCGTGGAAGATAGTCATTATGAATCGATGGCTCCGGCATATATGACCGCCAATGGCGTCTTAGCTGAAACGAGCGAATTACGCGCGGTCAATTTGGTTTCTGGTGAGGTGATGAACAAGCTGCAACCGTATGTTTGTGCTCTACCGACGGCTGAGTTTCGTTTGAATGTTAATACATTGCCTGCTGAGCAAGCTCCGTTATTGGTCGCGATGTTCGGTAAGCAACTGAGTGAGAGTGATGCACAAAGTGTGTTAGAAAATCGTCCCTTTGATGGTTGGAGCGATATTGATCAATTTCTTGCTGAGTCACAACTAGCATCACTCAGTGATGAAGTGAAAAAACGCGCGAAAGCTCACCTTGGTGTCGATAGCGCTTATTTTGAATTGGATGCACGGATAATCGTGGGTGAGTCGCAAGTACGCATTCGCAGTTTATTAACCAGTGCTAATAGAGAAACCGCAACGGTGATAAGCCGTCGCTTTGGAGGAATCGGTGAGCGAGTACCTAATCGTTCGACTGAGCAATAATCGCCACGCTGAAACACCGTGGCTGGTTTGGTCTGAAAGCCAACAAGAAGTGATCGCCAGTGGTGAATTGACCGCCGATCAAACGGTGGATGAGATCGCCAGCTATGCTCAAGCACGTCAAACGATCGTGTTATTAAACAGCGCTGATGTGTTATTGAAGCTGGTGAATATTCCTGCGGGCGGAGCTCGTCAATTTGAATCTATGCTGCCTTATTTGGTGGAAGATGACGTGGCACAAGATGTTGATGGCATGCACTTTACCATTTTGGCCAAACAAGGTCAGATTGCCCATGTGGCTGGTGTGGATCGTGAGTGGCTAGGCCAAGCATTAGAGACGCTACAAGTGGCGGGTTTTAACGTCACCAAAGTATTACCAGACGCGTTGGCTTTGCCCGATGTTGAAGGCATTTCAGCGGTAGAGCTAGCAGGCCAATGGTTACTGAAAAAGCAGCCATACCAAGCATTGACCATTGAATCGGATTGGTTGCCAATGGTAGCGCGATCGGAATGGGTGAAAGAAGGCGATACGTGGTTACCGCTGCAAGCTTATTCACCATTGCCTGAGTTGGACCTAGCGCCGGAGCAACAGTGGCAACAAGGTGAAGCCCAATTGGTTATGCAGCTGATTGGTCGCCAAGCGATTTTTACACCAATCAATTTGCTCACCGGCCGCTTTAAGCCAAAGTCTGGCGCAGTACGCTATCTGAAAATATGGCGTAAAGCGGCGATTGCTGCTGGGGTTTTTATGGCGGTTTTAGTTGCGCAGAATGTGCTGCAAACCTATCAAGCAGAGCAGCAAGCGGCGAAGTACCGTGCTGAAAGTGAACGTATTTTCCGTACCGTGTTGGCTGGGAAAAATAAAATTCCAACCGTGAGCTATTTGAAGCGCGAATTGGATAATGAATTTAAGCGTCTTTCTGGCGGTCGCAGTGATGAAACATTATTAGTGTGGATGGCTAAATTGCCGACAGCGCTCAAATCGGTGCCTGATTTCAATTTAACGGGCTTGAAGTTCGATCGCCAGCGCGGTGAAATTCAGCTTGAAGCGATGAGCCAAGATTTCCAAGCTTTTGAACAAGCTCGAGTGAAGTTAGAACAACAATTTTCCGTACAGCAAGGCCAATTGAGTAAGAGTGGTCAATTGGTTACGGGTAATCTGATTTTGAAAGCGCAATGAGGACTAACATGAATAAATTATTAGCCTCGTGGCAAGTTTGGTGGTTGCGTATTACCCCACGTGAACAACGTTTAGTGATGGTAGGCGCTGTTGCTCTTATCATCGGTGTGTTGTTTTGGGGCATCTATCAGCCGATGGCACAGCGAGCCGAATTGGCGCAAAACCAATTACGCAATGAGAAGCAACTGTTGAGCTGGGTGGAAAACAAGGCCGATGAGATTGCAGCTTTGCGCGCGAGTGGTGCGAAAGCATTGTCGCCACTGCCGTTTAACCAAGCGGTTTCCTCTTCTGCTCGCCGTTTTAATATTGAGCTGGTGCGGGTGCAACCTCGTGGTGAGGCAATGCAAGTTTGGGTGCAGCCATTACCCTTTAATCAATTACTGAGTTGGTTAGAGTACCTACAACAGAATCATGGTGTTGAAGCGCAATTTCTTGATCTTGATAAAAATGATCGGGTTGGTGTCGTGGATATCCAACGCCTGCAATTAAGTAAAGGATAACGGCCAGTGAAACGGAAAATCGCTTTGGGTGCACTATTACTGCTTACGTTTATCATCAGTGCCGTTGTCCACCTGCCAATTCAAGTGGTATTGGCCTATGTGCCATTACCAGTACAATTGAAAATCAGTCAAGCCAGTGGCACGTTATGGCAAGGCCAAGCACAACAAGTTAATTGGCAACGCTACAATCTTGGTCAGGTCTCTTGGCAATTAGTACCCAGTGCTTTGCTGAGTGGCAACGCGGAGGCGAAGGTGCGTTTTGGTCGTGGTAGCCAATGGCAACTGCAAGGGCGCGGTGTGATTGGCTATGGCTTGAAAGGCGCTTATGCCGAGAATTTGCTCGCTGCTATGCCAGTTACCGAAGCACTAAAGTTGGCACCTGCGTTACCGATTCCCTTGACGCTAGAGGGCCAATTAGAGCTGAACGTGAAGCAGCTTAACTATGCTGCGCCATATTGTGCGCAAGGTACGGGTAGCTTGGTGTGGAACACTGATGTGGTCGGTACACCATTAGCTGATGTACAGCTTGGCCCTGTGATTGCAGAATTAAGCTGTCAAGATAACCAGATTAGCGTCAAAGGCACGCAGCAAAGCGCACAAGTGCGTAGCGAATTTTCCGCTGAGTTAATGTCGGATCAACGTTTTAGTGCCAAAGCATGGTTTATCCCACAAGCAGCAATGCCTAGCGCGCTAGCGGATCAACTGCAATGGTTACCGAAGCCTGATGCGCAAGGTCGTTATCAGTTCAGTCGTCAGGGGCGCTTATAGCGGATTTGTTACGATTAAAAAAACATCAAACCCCAGCAATGCTGGGGTTTGTTTTATCTGCTGCAAGCTAAGCGATTAACTAACGAGTCGGAAAGCTGACCTGCACTTTTAAGCCACCTTCACTGCGATTGTTGACCACCACTGAACCATGGTGTTGGCTGACAATACGTTTAACGATGGCGAGGCCAAGCCCTGTTCCTTCGCTACCACGCGCGGTATCACCTCGAGTGAAAGGTTCAAATAATTTGGCCACTTGGTCTTTGGCAATCCCCGGGCCATTATCTTCAATACACACCCAGCACAGTTTGTTATCAGCCGTCATACCAGTGGAGATCTTCACCCAGCCATTACCGTAACGCACCGCGTTGACCACAAGGTTGCTTACTGCGCGCTTAATGGCGATAGGGCTACCAAAGGCCGGCTTTAGATTACTGAGCGCAGTTTCAATCTCGATATGATGACGATTGCCTTCTGAGTTCGCTAAGTCTTGCGAGATATCATTGAGGTCGACTTCGATGAATGACTCGCGATTGACGGGTTTAAGGTAATCCATGAACTGGCTAATGATCTCATTGCACTCTTCGGTATCACTGATGATGCCTTCGGCAAGGTAGCTATCCTCAGGTGACATCATCTCCGTGGCAAGGCGAATGCGTGTCAATGGCGTACGCAGATCGTGGCTGATACCGGCCATCAGAAGCGCGCGATCTTCTTCCAGAGCCTGAATACCTTTCGACATCTGGTTAAATGCACGAGTAACGGAGCGAATTTCAGAAGTGCCTTTTTCCGCCAGTGGTGGTGGGATCTCTCCACGGCCAACCCCTTTTGCCGCGCGTTCAAGTGCCAGTAACGGTCGATTTTGCAAACGGATAAACAACCAACCGCCAGCAATAATCAACAGTGCCATGACTAAGCTATTGCGAAACAGCGGCGCAAAATCTTCTTCTTGCAGTTCCGACAATGGAATGCGAATCAATGAATCGGGTAGTGATTCAAGACTCATCCACAGCACGTAGCTTTCTTCACCTTGCGCCATTCGCACGTCAGCTTGAGTGCCAAGAGTTTGCGTCATCTCTTCACTCATCAAATCAATGCTGATGGCGTGACGAAATTCATCGGCCAGATCACTGTCTTTGGCGTGAATGGTCACGCCGAGTTGTTCGAGAATTTGGCGGCGTAGCGGTGCATCCATCACGAGGCCATTTTCTAAATCGTCAGAATTATCCAACATCAAGTTGATTTCATAGCTGAGGATTTTATTAAACTGCTGTAAGCTCGGCAGCAACGCATAGTTGAATACCGCGTAATACGAGTAGACTTGGCTAGCAATCAGTAGCGTGATGAACAAAACCAGTGATTGAGTAAAGGAGCTGCGAATACGCATAGTCAGAACCTATTGATCGATAGGGTTTGATTGCAATCTGTAGCGTCAGATCGCGATAAAACGCAAAGATGAGCGCGATAAAAAGTGCGAGCCTAAAGCTCGCACCGATTTGAATTTATGTTGGTTTAGGCTTCTTTGCCATCAGGGACAAATACATAGCCTAAGCCCCACACGGTTTGAATATAGCGTGGTTTGCTTGGGTCCACTTCCAGCATACGACGCAGACGCGAGATCTGCACGTCGATGGAGCGTTCCATCGCTGAATATTCACGACCGCGAGCCATGTTCATTAGTTTATCGCGAGAAAGTGGTTCGCGCGCATTGGTTACCAGTGCTTTGAGGACCGCAAATTCACCCGATGTCAGAGGCATTGCTTCTTCACCGCGGTACATCTCACGCGTACCAAGGTTTAAGCGGAACTCACCAAATTCAACAATGGATTCTTCAGAGCTTGGCGCGCCCGGCAGTTCAATGGTTTGACGACGCAACACCGCTTTAATACGCGCGAGTAGCTCACGCGGGTTAAACGGTTTTGGCAGGTAATCATCGGCGCCCACTTCTAAGCCAACGATGCGATCAATTTCATCGCCTTTTGCGGTTAGCATAAGAATAGGCAGTTCGTTGTTAGCATTACGTAGACGACGACAAATCGACAGGCCATCTTCACCCGGTAGCATTAAATCAAGCACCATTAGGTGGAAATTTTCACGCGTCAGTAGGCGATCCATTTGTTCGCCGTTGGCGACGCTACGTACCTGAAAACCTTGCTCAGATAGGTAGCGCTCCAATAGCGCACGTAAACGGGCATCATCATCTACTACCAGTATTTTATGAATTTCTTGCATTGAAACACCTTAATCAAAAGCAAAGCATATAGACAAAAATGTATCACTGTTTGCCAAAGCGTGCTTGCCCAAATTGTTACAATTTTAGCGTCGGCTTGCTTTTTGCTGAGTCAGTTCACGGTGGAGTAAACTCTGCGGTGAGATTTTGTTGGTTTATTCTTCATGCTTTCTCGTTAAGGTAGTGAAATAAGAGTGGTTTTACTTCGTTGGTTTATATTGTTCAGCGCGATTTATCGCTGAATTTGAACCTCAACAACACGCTAGCTATTGCCAGTGATAAAAAAACAGCGACAATCAACAGATACTAATCGTGATGGATAACAATCGTGAGAACTAACCTGATCACCCGTGAAGGCTACAATCGCCTTAAAAAAGAGCTCGACTACCTCTGGCGTGAAGATCGTCCTGAAGTGACTAAAAAAGTGACTTGGGCGGCGAGCTTAGGCGATCGCAGCGAAAACGCAGACTTGTGAATAGTGGTATTAAAATCATACTAATTGCTTTAAGTTACTGTAATATAAGTGACTTAAATTGGTGTGGATACTAATCTAATGTACTATTCCATGTGAATGGTTAAACTTTAATAGTGTTGATTTTACTTTGAAACTTATCTACAAATAGTTTTTCTGCGAAACCCATGATAAACCCCGCCGACAGGGCTGAATAGTTATCATTTACAATTGAGTTTGAGCTAAATTCTCCGAGTTGGATACTAAGTAGTCCAGACTTCATAAGAATTGCCATTACAATGGCAAATGTCATGACGAAAATAATTCTAGAGTGCACACCTTTATGGTCACTAAGGATTGGAAGTATTTGGTCAAACTCCACACTTCTTGTTCTAACGGCTAAAGAAAGCCAGCATCCTATATTTGCTCCAATACCAACAAGAATTAGCTTAATTAAGTACAGAGAATTATTTTCAAAAAAATAGAGCCCCAAAGAGAATAAAAGGAATACAAGAATAGGAATTATTGAAACTTTGATGTACTTAAATAAAAGTGTAGTTCTAATTCTAGGTCCAATTTCATGTACAAGATCTACCTTTATACTCTCTAGCGTATTCTGGGCTAAACTGATCTGCTCTTTTCTACCATTGAAAGCTAAATCTGCAACCATGAATAATCGTTCATAATATCCATCATAAGATGTTTTATCTTCTTTGAAGAGTAGTGCTGATATCTTAATGACACTTTCGATATCATTTTTCAAGGTAACAACGGACTCTGGAAAGTCTTCAACATTGTCGTTGACTTCAAAAAGTATGTCGTTAAATCCATTGTCATTTGGATACCGACGGACTTTAAAATGATAATTATCTTCGATAGACATGGCTTTACCTACCACAAAAACGACACTTTTCAGGGTGTGTTTGCGCTCTAGCTGTGATTGAAAAAGCGATACATCCTGCTTTCAGTTTTTCGTTTATAGCCTGTAATCCAGAACTGATTCTCTTAAGCTCTTCTTTAGATTCATGATCAATTGAATCTGTTGCTGAGATTTTATCTAAACGTTCATATATCTTGGTGATATCTACAATTACTTCTGATTTTTTCATTTATTGAACCTTAATGTGATCCCTAAGAGTGATATCTTCAATTTGCACACCAATTGATTTAAGAGATTGAGTCAACTCATTGTATAGTTCTTGCTTGCTATTTGAGGGGTCTTCAATAGTGATAACCACAGAAAATTTAATGCCTTCATCTGGAAATATAGTACCATCTCTG
>NZ_AFWF01000217.1 GCF_000222605.1 Vibrio ichthyoenteri ATCC 700023
CTTGTCAGCGTTCATAGTTTATTAGTATTGGTTAGTCGACAAAACGCCGCCTCGTTCTTTACAAACACCGCTCGGGATATAATCCATTGAGCCATCTTGGTAGGTACAATCTACCCATGGGCCTCGCTCCGTGCTCGCATTTCCACCAGCGAAAACAGAGAATGACAGTAGCGCAGTACAAAATAGAGCAATAACAGTTTTCATAATAAATCCCCTTTATTTTTGTGAGTCATCTCAAATTTCTGAGATAGTTTTAGTATGAAACAAGATCGATAAAGATCAAAAAAAAATGATATTTTTTCTGCAACAAATAACTGAAACATATGATTGATTAGGTATTTAGATAGGAAAATAGTCTTTTGAGCAGAAAGGGGATGATGAGGATTTATTATTGATATTATTGTAAATAAAAAGGAGCATTATGCTCCTTTTTATATTATCTATGACAATTAATGTGGCTTTATTATCAACGTGATACCGTCAATATCGACCACTTTTACCACGCTTCCTTCTGGTAAAGCTTGCTCACAATATGCAGACCAAGTTGTATCGGCAATTCTAATGCGAGATTTCCCTGCGGGAATCGCGTCTTCTAAAGTAATCACTTGGCCAACTAACTGCTTATCTTTTTGATTGAGCGTTCTTGCAGCATCACCTTGTTGATCTTGTTTCAATTGACGGCGCCACCACAGCCAAGTAGTCCCCAGCGAGAAAACGCCAAATGAGACCCACTGTAGTTGCCAGCTCATTGGTAGCCAAGACAATAGTGCACCAACTAATAAAGCCGAAATGCCTAGCCATAATAAATAGCCGGCAGCACCAAGCAATTCAGCCGCAAGCAAGGCTAAGCCGAGTGCAAGCCAATGCCAATGAGTTAAATTATCTAATAGTTCAATCACATCATTTACTCTATTTGATTAATTTATCTGAATGCTTACCTGTTTAAACGGTTACTTTTCAGGTTCCTGCTTAAACATTTCAGCTATACCAGCGACAGAACCCATTAAGCCGGTCGCTTCAAGCGGTAGCATAATGATCTTACCATTTTCTGCTTGGCCGATGGCTTTAAGCGCTTCGGTATAACCTTGAGCGATAAAGTAATTAACGGCTTGCATATCACCTTGCGCAATTGCGTTAGAAACCATTTCTGTTGCTCTTGCTTCCGCTTCAGCTGCACGTTCACGCGCTTCGGCTTGCAGAATCGCTGCTTGTTTAGCTCCTTCAGCTTTAAGAATATCCGATTGCTTATGGCCTTCAGCTTTAAGAATTTCAGCTTGACGCACACCTTCTGCTTCAAGAATGTCGGCACGCTTATTACGCTCGGCTTTCATTTGCGCATTCATTGCGGCTGTTAGATCCGCTGGTGGCTGTACATCTTTGATTTCGATACGGGTAACTTTTACGCCCCATGGGTTGGTTGCTTCATCGACGATCGCGAGCAGTTTTACGTTGATCTGATCACGCTGGCTTAGCATTTCGTCCAGCTCCATTGAGCCCAAAACAGTACGCATGTTAGTTAAGGTCAGGTTACGGATCGCATGAACAAGATCGTTGACTTCATAAGCGGCTTTTGCGGCATCAATGGCTTGTACGAAACAAACCGCATCAATGGTGACGTTAGCGTTATCACGAGAAATAACTTCTTGAGCAGGGATATCAAGAACGCGTTCCATCATATTGATTTTGTGACCGATGCTATCAATAAATGGAATGATGAAGTTAAGGCCTGGTTTTAGCGTATGGGTATAGCGGCCAAATCGTTCTACTGTCCAGTGGTTACCTTGAGGGACGGTTTTGACGCCGGCATAAACAAAAGCAATAACAACGAGGACAAAAATAGCGGTAGTAATGAGTGAATAGTCGATGGGCATACTGATTTTCCTTATTTCATGATTAGGCCTATTGTTGCTTATTAAAACAACAGCGACAAATCTAGAATTGAGAGCTATGCCACTAATTTAACAAACAAAGGCTGGAATCATCCAGCCTTATCAATCAATAGTTTAATAGAATTATCAGTAAAGGATCGAATAAAGCTGACGACGGTATTTCCCCGCCACTGGGTTGCCTTGACCAAGCGCAGTCAAAATGTCCATAAAGCCTTTCTTCATGTCACCATCAAGCGCATTGAGGTCCTTAACGATAAAGCGCCAAATTAGCGCAAGCGCTTCTTCGTCGCGATTGACATTGTGATAGCTCAATGCCAGTTCTAGCGCCAATTTCCCATTGTCCACATCCTGCGAGAGCGCCGCTTCCAGTGATTGGATTTCTGGGCTATTGGCAGATTGTTGGTGGAGTTCGAGCTTGGCGATTAGAGCCTTGTATTCGTTGTCTTGGTATTCTAGTGGGATATGATCAAGCTGTTCCGCGGCCAAAGTGAAATCTTGTGCTTCGATATAGCAAGCCGCTAGAGCCAATTTAGCATCGCCTTTGGTGAGCATATCACTTGGTAGTGCTTTGAGTAATGGAAGAGCTTGGGCGTGTTCGCCGTTAGCAATCAGTTCCATTGCTTTATTTAACGCGAGAACATCTTGATTCGGTAGATGTTTATTTAGCATCTCTTCAATGGCACTAATGGACTGAGGGCCGCCCATACCGTCCACAGGTTGACCATTTAAAAATAGCGCGATGGTTGGTAATGCTTGAACACCAAATTGAGCGGCAATGCCTTGCTCTTGCTCGCAGTTGAGTAGCGCTAAAGTAAAAGCCCCATTGTAATTCTGGCTCAGTTGCTGAAGGTGCGGAATGATTTCGCTGCTTTCTTGGCTCATAGGAGCCCAAAAATGGATAAGCAGTGGAGTTTGTTGAGAGCTTTCCAAAACTTGCATAAAGTTCTGCTGATCGAGTTCGACGATAAGAGGTGATTGCATTTGCTTTATCCTTGCCAGTTGTTGTTGCTGAGAGAGCGACACGCCAAACCTGCGTAGCGCAATTCAGTCGTATAGTTTTGCCTGAATGAGGAGATACTGATCGTGTTCTGATCTCGTTGATATGCCGTCTTCATCATTCAGTTTAACGCGAAGTAATCCCGCCTTTAGGGTTGTGGTAACGACTTTACGTTATTGTATCTCTTCGGGGAAATGTATCTTGGTATAATTAAGCTATCGCCAGTAACCATTGTCGAAAAAGAGCAAGTTTGTTGGCGAATGACATTGCTAATACAAGTATGGGCAATGAGTGGATATATCAAGTAATAGATACAAAAACACCACTGGAATCAGTGGTGTTTTTATTGGCAGCAAATGCAGCGAAGGTGTTTATAGTAAAATAAACAGAGTTAGCGCAGCACTCACACATAGCCAGTTTAGTTTGTTTAGCGACATGTACAGACACCGAATGAAACGCTTATTAATATGGGGTATTTCTAGATTACCAGTGAATCATGCACTTCAAATGTGACGTAATGATGACATTAGGCTGCTTTTTGCAATATTTTATCCAACCATCGACTTGGCAATAATCGTTTAAGAATGGCAAAGATCTTGGTTGGTTTCGTCACGCGATAACGTATCTTTGGTCGTTGTGCTTCAAGGGCATCAATTAAAGGTGGGATACAAGCTTCTGCCGGTAGCGCAAAGGCATTGTTGGAGCTCTCTTTTTCTAATCGTTGGATCTGCTGTTGATACTGGGTTTGATGAACACTTTGTTCGATGTTGATCCATTGTTTGAATGCACGTAATGCATTGGCGCGGAAACGGGTTTCGATTGGCCCTGGTTCTATCAGGCTAATTTTGATGTTGGTTGTCGCCAACTCCAAGCGCAGAGTATCAGTCCAACCTTCCACGGCAAATTTTGAAGCGTTGTACGCGCCTCGATATTTCATGGCTGCAAAACCAAGTACAGAGCTGTTTTGGACGATACGTCCGTAACCTTGTTTGCGCATTACCGGCAGCAGTGCTTGAGTCAGTTGGTGCCAACCAAAAAAATTACTTTCAAACTGGGCACGAAGTGCGTCGGTTGGTAAATCTTCTAATGCTCCGGGTTGACCGTAAGCGCCATTATTGAATAAACCATAAAGCTGGCCATCGGTGAGTTTTAGTGTTTGCTCCACAGCACGAACAATACTTTGGCTATCACTCAAATCCAGTTGGATGCAGGTTAACCCTTCTGTTTGTAAACGTTGTACATCTTTCGCTTGGCGGCAAGATGCGATGACTTGATAACCTCGTTGGTGTAAAGCGTGAGCGGCAACATAGCCGATACCTGATGAACAACCGGTGATCAGTACTGCTTTCGACATGAAATCCTTCTCTTGGGTGACGAAATAGAATCCTAGCGTAAAGGATTAATCGTGATGTTGTAATAAATTTTTGAGTGCAGGCTCAATCCGCGAATAGCTAAAGCGAAAACCCAATTCGGTTAATTTTTTTGGCTTAGCACGCACGCTGTCAAACAGCAGAACCGAACTTTCACCCATTATGACTTTCAGCGCCCATTTAGGGGTGAATAAGATATGTGGTCGTTTTAACGTTTGAGCTAAGGTGCGACTAAAATGGCGATTAGTGACCGGGTGTGGGGCACAGAAGTTAAATTCACCATGGGCATGTTCGGTCTCAAGTAAATAGAGAATACCTCGCACCATATCGAGCATATGAATCCAAGGGAAATATTGCTTACCGCGTCCAATCGGTCCGCCGAGGCCCAGTTTATAAGGCAGTAACATTTTACTCAACGCACCACCATCACACCCCAGCACGACACCGGTTCTGAGTAGGCAGACTCGAGTTTCTTCTGAGCGAGCACGATTGGCGATCTCTTCCCATTTAGCACAAATATAGTGAGGAAAGCCTTTGCTTTGAACATGCAAGCTTTCATCAAATGGATGTTGTTGCTGGTCACCATAATAGCCTACCGCGGAGCCGCTAATGAATACCGCTGGTGGTGACGTGCTGGCATGAATAAGCGCAACGATCTGTTCGGTCAGTTGCCAACGGCTCTGACAGATAACTTGTTTTTGTGATTGGGTCCAACGTTTGTCGGCAATCGGCTCACCAGCAAGGTTAATAACAGCATCGAAGTCGTTGAGATCATGCATATCACCTAAATGAGAGATATAAGTAATATTGCCTAGATCGGCGTGAATGAGAGCTTTCTTTGCCTTTTCTTGGTTACGGGACAATAACACGACATCATGTGTCGTTAGGTGCTTTAACAATTCTTTGCCGACGAATCCGGTTCCGCCAGTGATCAGTATCTTCATTATTTTCTCCTCACTTGGAGTAATTATAGCGAGAACCGCCTAACTCGGATCAGACCTCACTGGTTAATTGTTGCCGCTTAACGGTTTACCAAGAGTTGTAGAGAGTCACAAAATACATATTTTGTTACACCTGTTATGAGTGGTGTTGCAACAGTCACATATTATCAGCACTGGCTTTGGCAAGATAGATTATTGGCCAAGGGATGGAATAAGACAATGCTGGAAATGAAGCAAGCGCTTGGCGCATTACTGCGAGCAATGTTGGGCAGTTTTAGAGATCTAATGCCGATTATTGTTGTGATTGCATTTTTCCAGTTGGTGGTGCTGCAAGAGCCATTACCTAATCTAGTCTCGATTACCTTTGGTCTGTTATTGGTGGTGCTGGGGCTGACGTTTTTTATCTTTGGACTTGAAATGGGGTTGTTTCCTATTGGTGAAAGCATGGCACAAGCCTTTGCGAAAAAAGGCAGTGTGTTGTGGCTACTTATTTTTGCTTTTTGCTTGGGGTTTGGCACGACAGTGGCAGAGCCAGCACTCACTGCCATTGCTGATGAAGCGGCAGAAGTGGCAGCAGAAGGTGGCATGATCATCAATAACGACTCTAGCCGAGAAGCATACGCTAATGGGTTGCGATTGACGGTTGCATTGTCCGTGGGCGTGGCAATAGTGCTTGGTGTTTTGCGCATTCTTAAAGGATGGCCAATTCAAACTATGATTATTGGCGGCTATATTGGGGTGGTTATCCTTACCGTCTTTGCGCCAGAAAGTATTATAGGGGTGGCTTACGACTCTGGTGGCGTGACAACGTCAACCATCACGGTTCCATTGGTGACGGCTCTAGGCGTAGGGTTGGCCTCTTCGATTAAAGGCCGCAACCCGATGATTGATGGTTTTGGTTTGATCGCGTTTGCTTCATTACTACCGATGATGTTTGTCATGGTGTTCGGTATGGTGGTGGCATGATGATTGCGCTATTTGATACCTTCATAGATACCATTGGCGATGTTATCCCTATCGCCATTATTTTGTTTGGTTTTCAATTTGCCGTCTTGCGGCGACCTATTACTCATCCAGCCAAAGTGGTATTGGGCTTTTTTTATGTCATTTTAGGTTTATCGCTATTTTTACTTGGCCTTGAAATGGCGTTGTTTCCGCTAGGTGAAACCATGGCAGAGCAATTGACTGCGCCTGACTTTCTTCAGCAGGTTCGCTTGACTGCGCAATCGAGTTTAAGTTGGTTTGATTACTATTGGGTCTATTTATTCGCTTTTTGCATTGGTTTTAGTACCACGATTGCCGAGCCTTCTTTAATCGCAGTGGCAATCAAAGCTAATCAAGTTTCCGGTGGCAGCATTAGTGTTAATGGTCTTCGAATTGCAGTGGCGCTTGGGGTGGCGATTGGGATCTCTCTTGGTAGTTATCGCATTGTCGTCGGCGATCCGATTCACTATTACATCATCTTTGGCTACGTGGTCGTTGTGGTACAAACCTTCTTTGCCCCCAAGTTAATTATTCCACTGGCCTATGACTCTGGTGGTGTGACGACATCTACCGTTACCGTGCCTCTCGTGGCGGCTCTTGGCCTTGGTTTAGCTTCCACTGTGCCGGGCCGTAATCCGATGATTGACGGTTTTGGCCTGATTGCTTTTGCCAGTTTATTTCCGATTATTTCCGTGATGGGTTACGCCCAAATAACCCGTTGGCTGAATAATGCTAAACAAGAGGATGAAGAAAATGCGCTTTAAGTTGCTTTTAGCCTTTGTTGAAGACAGTAAAACCGAACAAGTGCTTGATGCTGCGCGTCAAGCGGGCGCAACAGGGGCCACCGTCATTAATAATGCCCGTGGGGAAGGCCTCAACCAGAAACGAACGTTCTTCGGCCTCACCCTTGAAGTGCAAAAAGACGTGTTACTTTTTGTGGTTGAGGAGCATTTAGCTCGGCAGATTTTAGAGACTATCAGTGAGGTGGGGGAATTTGACCAAGCTTCAGGACAAGGAATCGCAATTCAAATTGATATTGAAGATGCGGTCGGTGTCGCGCATCAAGTGGAAAAATTAACCAAAGTGGTAGAGGACGAACTATGACAACGCAAGATATTATTCGTGTTCGCGATGTAATGACCGCCAATTATGTCATTATTGATGGCCTGACAACGGTACAAGAAGGGATTCGTTTAGCGCGTCAAAATCAGGTCAAAGCCTTAGTGGTCAACAAACGACACCCAGATGATGAGTATGGCATTGTATTGATGAACGATATTGCCAAAAAAGTACTGGCGAAAAATCGCTCCAGCGAACGTACTAATATTTATGAAATTATGACCAAACCGGCTTTGAGTGTCGCGCCTGCAATGAATGTTAAATATTGTGCGCGCTTATTTGAGCGCTTTGGTATTAGTCGCGCTCCGGTGATTGAAGGTGGTCAAGTGGTGGGTATGGTGAGTTACAACAATATTGTGCTTAATGGCATGGCGCGAGATGACGAGTGAGGCACAATTTCGTAGAATAGCCTCAATCATTTTGAGGAGTTGATATTGTGAAATTGTTTTTTGCCTCAGATCTGCATGGTAGCTTGCCAGCAACGACACGAGTGTTGGAAGAGTTTGCACGTTCAGGTATTGATCACCTAGTGCTGCTGGGCGATGTATTAAATCATGGCCCTCGTAATCCCATTCCTGAAGGTTATAACCCTCCAGCGGTGGCTGAATTACTCAACCAATACGCCGACCGTATCATTGCGGTACGCGGTAATTGTGACAGTGAAGTGGATCAAATGCTGTTGGCATTCCCGATGATGAGCGATTTCGCTTGGGTGATGTTACCCAGTGGTCAGCGCCTATTTGTGACGCATGGTCATTTGTATAACAGTGATAAACGCCCACCACTGCGTGATGGTGATGTCATTGTGCATGGACATACTCACATTCCGGTTGCTGAGCGCAAAGGTGAGCAGTTTATTTTCAATCCGGGCTCAGTGACATTCCCACGTGATGGTTTTGTTGCGAGTTATGGCTTGTTGGAGAACAACACCATCAAGGTGATGAGTTTTACAGGGCAAACCCTCGTAGAGGCTCAATTAGAGGCTTAGTTTTTATTAAAAGCATCAAATAGAAAAGGCACCGAATGGTGCCTTTTGTGATCATGGAGTCTGTTGTGATGATGGAGTCTTGATGATTGTGATTGTCGCGTCGAATTTACTTGCTATCGGAATGACCTAAATCTCTCTCCGGATCAATAACATCGCGAACACGTTGCTTGAGCACTTTTGCTTCGGGAAAACCACCATCGCGTTTACGCTCCCAAATGAGTTCACCATTACAAATGATCTCAAAGCGGCCACCAGTATCTGGGCAGAGAGAAATGGATTCAATTTCTTCGCTGAAAGTATGCAAAAGCTCTTGGCTTAACCATGTTGAGCGCAACATCCAGTTGCACTGACGGCAATAGAAAATTTCAATTTTGGCTTTCTTCATTGTTGTCCCTAAATAAGTAATTTGATACCGACAAGTAGCGTGAGGATCTCAAAGCAATTTTTGATGACTTGATTGCTAAAACGAGTTGAAAGGTAGGCACCAATGCCCCCACCTAAAAATGAGCCGATCAACAACAGCGGTAGCAATGGCCAATAAATTTGTGCGCCAGCATGAACGATGGCGATACCGCCAATGCCATTCCAAAATAGACCAACGCAGATCATCGTAAGAGCCACTGCTTGTTTGTAGCTATAACCAAACCAGCGCACTAAAAATAAAGTTACTAATAGCCCAGAACCTGCGGTGAGAGATCCATTGATAATACCGATAATAATCAGGCCGACACTGCCCAGTAACCAGCCGAAGACATTGCGATGAATAGGCTGCGGGTGTTGGCCTAATTGTTTTTTGAAATAGGAATAAACCCCTAATGCTAAGATCATCGTCCCCAGCGCTTTTTCCGCCAGTTCATCCGGAATAGTTAGAATAAGGTTTGCCCCAATGACAACGCCAATACTGCCGACGAGAGTGAGGTAACAGGCTTCGCTCAAAGAGAAGGATTTTTGTTTTAGATGGGTAAATGCTGCGCCTAATCCCAATGCGACACTGGCGACTTTATGGGTGGCAAGTGCAACGGAGAACGGTAAACCAAAAAACAGCAGTAGTGGAAATTGCAGCAACCCCGCGCCGCCACCCGATAGGGCTGCCAGCACATTTACGATGAGTGAGCCGATTAATAGGCCAATAGAGTCAATCAAATCCATGATAATAAAAAAGGGAGCATCATGCTCCCTTGTCACTGTGAGTGAGAACTAGTTAGAGAAAAGTACCGTAGAACCATGACTTAAGCTAGTTAAAAGCAAGGTTTTCTCATTGACGATGTCGATGCGGCGACTCTGCTGAGAGTCCATTTTAAACAGCTGTTTTATCAGCTGTAGCTGCACATCACTAAAATCTTTGCTCTGCGCAGAGGAGACATCTTTAAATTCTTTTGGAGAAATCAGCAGATAATTATCACTAATTTCCCAGTCACCGGTCTCTGAAATGTTGATCACACTGTCGCTTTGATCGCTATGGGCAAATAAACGAATCGTTGCAACGCGAATGTAGGTACCATTTGGTAAGTACTTAACGTTGGAGACAACATCGACTTTACGCAATGGGCCGACCGCTTCCTCTTGTAGGTTATCACTGATCACCGTGACCATCTTTGATTGCCACTCTTTCGCTGTGATGGTTTTCTCAATCTGAAAATCACTATTCAAATATAACCAAGCGCTAAATAGGGCGGATACGGCAAATAAGGCTAAGGCTATTTTCTTGTTCATGAGGCTTCCTTATTGGCAGATGTGGTCAAGGTCATTTTGGTCCGAGAAAATACGCAAGGTAATGTTCTCGCCAGAATGATCCAGTCGATGAATGTAGTTCAGCACCAACTGATTATTTTGGCCACCAGTGGCGATCACTTCGACAGGCGCAGCTTCATTGAGGTGTGATTTTTTGTATCGAACCACACATTGTTCGATGGCTGAATACCAATGAGAAAGATCAGGGTGATTGATCGGCGTTTTTACTACCACACCATCAAAGGAGTTAATTTGGCGAAATTGTGAATCGGTAGGCTTATCAATACTTAGCGCGAGCAAAGGCAGTATCAACGCGAGCGCAATCAGGACTTTAGTCAGCCAAGATGATGCCGTTTTTGGGTGCGTTGGTTGCGGCGCTTGAGCTAGCGGTGCTTCTGGCAGTTCAACTTCACGTTCAACGTCTTCAGTTAAATTGATCTCTGGCTCATGCTCTTCAATCGAATCCATCACGCTATTTTCTTGAGGCATTGCGATTGGTGTGTCACCGCTGATCAACGGTGTCATTCGTTCTACGGAGCAGATTAATTGGTAACCGCGCTTAGGTACGGTTTTGACATACTCAGGCGATTTAGTGGAGTCTTTGAGAAATTTTCGTAGCGTTGAGATTGCTTGAGTTAGGCTTGAATCGTCAACTTCGAAGCCTTGTTCACGCCAGACAAAATCATGCAGTTCGTTACGAGTGACGACCAGATTAGGTTTCTCTACAAGTAGCAGAAGAATCCTACTTTCATTGCTACCTAGGCGGATAATATCGACATCATTGTCTTTTTCTATCAGTGAGTTGGTGTTTGGATCGAACGTGAACTTGTTCGCCAGATTAAACTTTGTACCTATATTACTCATGCAGTTGGCCTTCAGTTTGATAGGTCTCAGACATCACTAGTGTCAATGAATGATGAGGATCGCAATATTTATAAATGTAGATCGCCATTTATAAATATTTTGCTAGGCAGGATAGACAAACTAAAATCAAAAAAACACCGTTTTTATAATTTTTGACCTTGAATTTACATTTGTCACCCTCATGTTAATTAGCAATCATCATCAAATAATCCTGCAATGAAACAAGCTAGGATCCTGATTAGTATAGATGTTACGGAGTAAACATGAGCGAAACTGCAACACACAATAAAGAGACTCGTGGTTTTCAGTCTGAAGTAAAACAGCTGCTTCACTTAATGATCCACTCTCTGTACTCAAACAAAGAGATTTTTTTACGTGAGCTAATTTCTAACGCGTCAGACGCGTCAGATAAGCTGCGTTTTCAAGCATTATCGAATGCAGACCTGTATCAAGGTGACGCGGATCTAAGCGTTAAACTTTCTTTCGATCAAAAGAACAACACCCTGACTATTTCTGACAATGGTATCGGCATGAGCCGTGAAGATGTTATTGAACATCTTGGCACCATCGCAAAATCAGGTACGGCGGAATTCTTTTCAAAACTGTCTGATGATCAGAGCAAAGATTCTCAATTGATCGGCCAGTTTGGTGTTGGTTTCTACTCTGCTTTCATTGTTGCCGACAGCGTAACAGTGCGTACTCGCGCAGCAAATCTATCGGCTGACCAAGCGGTTCAGTGGCACTCGGAAGGTGAAGGTGACTACACCATCGAAGATATCCATAAAGAAACGCGCGGCACGGATATCGTGCTGCATATGCGTGAAGATGGTAAAGAATTCTTAAACGAGTGGCGTTTGCGCGATGTGATTGGCAAATACTCAGATCACATTGGTATTCCAGTGCTAATTCACACTGAAGAGCGTGATGAAGAAGGCAAGGAAACGGGCGAGAAAAAATGGGAGCAAATCAACAAAGCTCAAGCCCTTTGGACTCGTAATAAATCTGACATCAGCGATGAAGAGTATCAAGAGTTCTACAAGCATGTTTCACACGATTTTGCTGATCCACTAGTGTGGAGTCACAACCGTGTAGAAGGTAAGAACGATTACACCAGTTTGCTATATATCCCAGCGAAAGCACCGTGGGATATGTTCAATCGTGATCATAAGTCAGGTTTGAAGCTGTACGTGCAACGCGTTTTCATTATGGATGACGCAGAGCAATTTATGCCTTCTTACTTGCGCTTTATTCGTGGCTTAATTGACTCAAATGATTTACCCCTGAACGTATCGCGTGAAATTTTGCAAGACAATAAAGTCACGCAATCTCTGCGTAATGCTTGTACTAAACGTGTCTTGACTATGCTTGAGCGCATGGCCAATAACGACAACGATAAGTACCTTTCTTTCTGGAAAGAATTTGGCCTAGTGCTAAAAGAAGGTCCTGCGGAAGATATGAGCAACAAAGAGAAAGTTGCTGGTCTATTACGTTTTGCATCAACTGAGGTTGATTCAGAAGAGCAAACCGTAGGTCTTGCGTCTTACGTTGAGCGCATGAAAGAAGACCAAGATAAGATTTACTACCTAACGGCAGATAGTTATGCCGCGGCGAAAAACAGCCCACACTTAGAGCAGTTTAAAGCTAAAGGTATTGAAGTTATCTTGATGTACGATCGTATTGATGAGTGGTTGATGAACTACTTGACCGAATTCGATGGTAAACAGTTCCAATCAATCACCAAAGCGGGTCTTGATCTAAGTAAATTTGAAGACGAAGCGGAAAAAGAGAAACACAAAGCCGCAGAAGAAGAATTCAAATCAGTTGTGGAGCGTACCAAAGAGTACTTGGGCGACCGCGTGAAAGAAGTTCGCACCACCTTCAAGCTTGCAACGACGCCTGCTGTCGTTGTAACGGATGATTTTGAAATGGGTACACAAATGGCGAAGTTGCTTGAAGCAGCAGGCCAAGCGGTACCAGAAGTGAAATACATTTTTGAAATTAATCCAGAGCATCCACTCGTTAAGCAAATGGCAGACGAAGCGGATGAGCAAGCCTTTGGTCGTTGGGTTGAAGTTCTACTTGGTCAAGCAATGCTTGCTGAGCGTGGTTCACTGCAAGATCCATCACAATTCTTAGGCGCGATTAACAGCCTTTTGACTAAGGGCTAATATCAGCTTACAAATTAAAAGCTCGCATCTTGCGGGCTTTTTGTTTGAACGTCAGAGAAAAATAACCAAACGTGAGTCGATTTACGTGCACATGCCGGTTAATAAAACCGCGTAATATTCTTTAGTCTTATTAGAGTCGTGCTGCCCGTAAAATATGGTAGACTCAGAAACTTGAATGTGAGTCTGAAGGCGTGTATTTTGCTCGCCCCAACAGAATACTCCGTTTAGTGGGTATATACCGAAACTTACCGTCCGCATTTGCATAAGCGGCTCAATTTAGTTTGAGCGAGTTAGGCATCTGATTGTGAGCTTCGGTATAAATTTCTAATATTAAAGAGGATAAATCATGCGCATCATTCTTCTAGGTGCTCCAGGTGCAGGTAAAGGCACACAAGCAAACTTCATCATGGATAAATACGGTATCCCACAAATTTCTACTGGTGACATGCTGCGTGCTGCTATCAAAGCAGGTACAGAACTAGGCAAACAAGCTAAAGCTGTAATCGATGCTGGTCAGCTAGTTTCTGATGAAATCATCCTTGGTCTTATCAAAGAGCGCATTGCTCAAGACGATTGTGAGAAAGGCTTCCTTTTAGATGGTTTCCCTCGCACTATCCCTCAAGCTGATGGCCTAAAAGAAATGGGCGTAGCGGTAGATTACGTTATCGAATTCGACGTAGCTGACAGCGTGATTGTTGAGCGTATGGCTGGTCGTCGTGCTCACCTTCCTTCAGGTCGTACTTACCATGTAGTGTACAACCCGCCTAAAGAAGAAGGTAAAGATGACGTGACTGGTGAAGATCTTGTTGTTCGTGATGACGACAAAGAAGAAACCGTACGTGCTCGTCTAGGTGTTTACCATGAGCAAACTGCTCCGCTTATCTCTTACTACGGTAAAGAAGCTGAAGCAGGTAACACTAAGTACCTTAAATTTGATGGTACTAAGCAAGTTGCGGAAGTAAGTGCAGATATCGAGAAAGCACTAGCTTAATTCTCACTAAGAGAAAAAATTGCTATAGTAAAGGCGGCCTAATGGTCGCCTTTTTTATTTGCTTTTTAAGTGCTTAAACACGCGAGAAGATTGATCGCTTTTTAGCGTGAGCGCGTATCTAAATTCTTTCTACCGTCGATAGGATGCCATGAATAACAATAACAAACAGGGTGTGTTACTGGTTAACCTCGGTACGCCAGACGAGCCAACCGCTCCAGCGGTAAAACGTTTTTTAAGTCAGTTTCTGCATGATAAGCGAGTCGTCGATATGACGCGCTGGCTTTGGTGCCCATTACTGCATGGCATTATCTTGCCTATCCGAGCTCCGAAAGTGGCTAAGCTCTATCAATCGGTATGGATGGAAGAGGGATCGCCGTTGATGGTCTATTCTCAGCGTCAAGCGGCAAAGTTAGCCGATAAGCTCGATATTCCAGTCGAGCTTGCGATGACTTATGGTAATCCAAGCCTTCTTTCAGGGTTACAAGCGTTGATGAGTAAAGGCGTGGAAGAGGTGATAGTGTTGCCGCTTTATCCGCAATACTCTGCGACGACAACAGCCGCAGTATCTGATGGTTTAACGTTGGCATTTAAGCAAATGGCAGTGATACCAAGCTATCGTTTAGTGCGTGATTATCATCAGCATCCACTCTACATCAAAGCGCTTGCGGACAGTGTGCGCCGTTCATGGCAACAGAATGGGCAAGCGGATTATTTGCTTTGTTCTTATCACGGTATCCCGCAGCGTTTTGCTGATAATGGTGATATTTATCCGTTGCATTGCCAGCAAACGACCCGTTTATTGCAACAAGAGCTGGGATTGAGCGATGATCAAATCGGCATGACCTACCAATCGCGTTTCGGACGCGAGGAATGGTTACAACCTTATACCGACAAAACACTCGAGGCTCTGCCGAGCAAAGGGATTAAATCGATTGATGTTATGACCCCAGCTTTTGCTTCAGACTGCTTGGAGACATTAGAGGAGATTTCGGTCGAGTGCCAAGAGCTATTCATTGAGCATGGCGGTGAGCGCTTTAACTTTATCCCTTGCCTTAATGATGACGATCTTCATATTGAAATGATGTCAGAGTTGGTGAAGTAATTTGTTATCGATGACATAGAATAACGAAAGCCCAGCATTGCTGGGCTTTTTTGTTGTTGAGCTATCGGGTATTACGGCTGAGGTTAGCGATTACCTTGGTAGGTTTTGTATTCAAATACTTGGCCGCGTTCGTTATAGGCATAAACAGCATACGAATCTTTTTCATCGCCATATTCCATACCAGGAGAACCCATTGGCATGCCCGGAACCGCAAGACCTTTCGCATTCTTTGGCGGGTTAGCTAGGAACGATTTGATGTCATCCGCTGGGATATGGCCTTCAAAGACATAGCCACCGATCTCAGCCGTGTGGCAAGAGGCTAGTTTTGGTGCCAAGCCAAGTTCTCGCTTTACGGTATCCATATCATCATGCAGCTTTTCTTCTACCGTAAAACCGGCATCTTGCATGTGCTTGGTCCATTCCGTGCAGCAACCACAATAAGGTGATTTGTGGTTAATCACATCCGCAGCTAATACTGAGCCTGATGATGCTAAAAGCAGTGTTAAAGAGAGTGTTTTAATTGTCATAGTTGCCTCTAAGAACGATTTGTAGTTTTAAATAGTCGTAGTCTATTAGCGTTACTTACCACAGTAATAGAGGAGAGTGCCATCGCAGCACCGGCCACCACTGGGCTAAGTAAAAAGCCAAATGCTGGGTATAAAACACCGGCAGCAATTGGAATGCCTAGAGAGTTATAGATAAACGCTCCAAACAAATTTTCTTTCATGTTTCTCACCGTCGCTTTAGACAGTTCGATGGCGTTCACCACCGCCAACGGTGAAGAGTGAAGCAGGGTCATTTGGGCGCTTTCAATAGCCACATCACTGCCGCTACCCATCGCAATCCCAATATCTGCAAGTGCAAGAGCTGGGGCATCATTGACACCATCTCCGACCATAGCGACTTTGTGCCCTTGTGCTTTTAGTCGTTGTACATGTTGAGCTTTCTCATCGGGTAAGACTTGTGCAATCACAGTCTCTATGCCCAGTTGTTTAGCAATTGCATTGGCGACGGCTTGGTTATCGCCGGTCAACATTACAGGTTCAATATTCATCGCTTTGAGCGCAGATACGGCTTTGAAGGCATCGGCTTTGATCGGATCTGCTATCGCTATTAATGCCTGAGCGATGCCAGAAACGGTCAGTACCACCGGTGTCCAAACGCGCTGTTCACATTCAGCAATATTATGCTCAAATAGCGTTAAATCCACCCCTAGAAGTTGCGCTTGAGGGAGTGAGATAACCGCGACCGCTTGGCCGTCTAACTGGCCTGTAACCCCTTTACCACGCAGGTTTTGAAAGTCGTCGATCTCTTTGAGCGCGATACTATCATGTTTGGCTTTAGTGACGATGGCTTTTGCTAGTGGGTGCTCAGAGTATTGCTCTAAACTGGCCGCTATCTGTAGCCATTGACTTTGACTATTTGGCTGACAAAACAATTGCTCAACACTAGGAGCCCCTTGGGTCAGTGTGCCGGTTTTATCAAAAACCACACAGTCAACTTTACTGGCTGATTGCAGTACATCGGCATCACGTATCAAAATGCCCATCTCCGCCGCTTTACCAATGCCGACAGTGACCGACAGTGGTGTCGCAAGGCCCAGAGCACAAGGACAAGCGATAATCAGTACCGTGGTCGCTACCACTAACATATAGCTGGCTTTTGGGTCAGGGCCTATGGCGTACCAAACCAAAGCGGCTATGATGGCAATCGCGACCACAATCGGCACAAAAACCGATGAAATTTGGTCTGCTAATTTGGCAATGGCCGGTTTACTGCTTTGAGCTTGGCGCACCAAATCAATAATGCGTGCGAGCATGGTATCACTACCAACGCTGGTGGCTTTAATGACAATGCTACCATCTTGGTTTAAGGTCCCTGCGGATACGGTGCAATCTACTTGTTTGTCAACGGGCATCGGTTCACCGGTCAACATTGATTCATCAATATAAGAATGACCGGTAACAACCACCCCATCTACGGGGACTTTTTCACCAGGCTTAATACGCAGCAACATCCCTGCAATAATCGCCTCTACTTGAATTTCTTTATCACCCTGATCGGTCACCTGAGTCGATTTTTGCGGCTGGAGATCGATCAGAGCTTGTAGAGATTGAGTGGTACGAGCTTTGGCTTTGGCTTCAATATAGTGACCGAGTGAAATCAGCCCGATGATCATTGCACTGGCTTCGAAGTAAACATGGCGTGATGCCGTTGGAAACCAATTGGGAAATAACACAATGATCATGGAGAATAACCATGCCGCACCTGTTCCCAATGCCACCAAGGTATCCATGGTAGCTCTACGATGAGTCAGCGCAAGCCATGCATTGGCGAAAAAGCTTCGTCCTGCAGTGGCGAGTAACCACAGGCAAACCATGCCAATACCACCCCAAATCAATTGGTCGTTGAGGTTGCGTATCATCATGTTTCCGCCAAATACGCCCCACGCCATTAGTGGCCCGCCAATCGCTAAACCTATCCACGCACTGCGTTTATGGTGCGCTTGTGTTTGAACAAGCTGCTGCGCTTGTTTTTCTTGCTGAGTTTTTGGGTCATCCACGAGCTGTGCTTGGTAACCGAGTTGTGCCACGGCCTTGAGTAGTGACTCGGTTTTGAGTGTCGCGTCATTACTCAGCACTAACGCGCTTTGCTCTGCTAAGTTAACTTGCGCTTTATTGACCCCTTCAACGGCAGACAGTGCTTTCTCAACCGAGGCGACACAGCTTGCACAAGTCATCCCACTGATCAGTAAGTTTATTTTGTGTTTGATCGGCGCAGAAGAAGGCTCGGGCATGCTCAATGAGCTCATTGTTTCCGCTGCTGATGGTGTTAGTGGCTGTTCCACGATAGCGGTACTCGCCGTGGAAATTGGTTGAGCGTGATAACCGGCCTTAGTCACGAGATCCATGATGGCTTGGTCTGTCAAAGAGCTGACTAACGACATTTCCTCTTTACTGACGTTGAGATGGGCAATATAGGCCGATTTTTCTAATTGTGCGGTGAGTTTTGCGACACAGCGACCACAACTTAAACCTGATAGGGAAAAGTGCTTCAACGTACCAGCTTGATAGCCAAGCGCTTCAATTTGCTCAACAACCTCGCTTAGGGAGGCCGATGTTTCCAGTTTAATTAAGGTTGGCGAAAGTGCTTGAATCGAGACATCAAAAAGCGCACTAAGGCGTTTTTCTACCTTATGTGCACAGCCCATACAATTTAGCCCTTGTAGTGGGATCTCAAATTTGTTCATCACTTTATCCTCGAACAGTCAACAAGACGAAGCATAAACCTTTCCTTAAGGGGAAGGTCAAGCTGTTCATTGGTATTGATTCTCATAGTAAGCCTTCACCATCCGTTTTCTTTTGACGTTTTGTCCTGCGAGGCACCTCAACCTTTCTTTAGTGAAGTTATCAATCAACCTGAATCAATCAAAATGTCGTGCGAGTGACCTAACAAGAGATGAGGATAATTGCGTGTTTTGAGAGCGATCTAATCTAAAAATAACGTTTTTTGTTTTTGATGTTTAACAATAAGTCATTGTATTTATTGATTTATTTAAATTGTTATTTTCTGATTTTGAACTTGATCAGATTCCAATTTGGATAATTTTTTGCCGATAAAAAAGTTTGCCAACATGCCCCTGTCCAAAAATCGTCGCTCTCGAAAATGTCGATATGACGAATAGCGAGCGACAAGCAAAAACAACTAAAAAATATACATAGGGGTTATTTATGTCTCACTTTAAAACAACACTTTTAAGCGCCGCGATTGCAGCAGCCACCATGGCCGCGGGTTCTGCAAATGCGTATATGTTAGGCGATCCAAATGACGCGAACGTAGAAGTGTATGGTGTAGTCTCTATTTCAGCAGTGGATTATGGAGCGAAAAAATTTGATAGTGCGGGCAATACCGTCACTGAAGAAGGTATGGTATTTGAAAACGAGTCTCGTGTTGGGTTTCGTGCGGCTAAAGTGATGACTGCTGACGTTGAAGCGTTCATGCAGATTGAATCTGGTTGGGTATTGGATGACGGTGCGGAACTCGGC
>NZ_AFWF01000216.1 GCF_000222605.1 Vibrio ichthyoenteri ATCC 700023
GCCAGATAAGATGATTGGTGGCGCTGATCCGCGAAGAGAAGGCATTGTATTAGGGCAATAACCCTCGTGAATAGATCAAGTAATCGCAGTGGCGAAGAGCTCGATTACTTGGTGTGTTTGTTCCCTTAATCTATGGCGCCATGCAATGGCGTTTTTTTGTTTTTTTCTTGAGGAAGTGACGGTCGCGAGTGTGCGCTGATGATGTCACTATTCTCTCCCCCTCGTTGCGAATTTCTGCCTTGTTTGTGCATCTATTTTGGATTGATGCAGTCACTTTAAATCGTTCTACAAAATGCGTGACGAAACAAATTGAGAAATTTGACCTGGACACTGAACAGGTAGGACTTTTGTCCTCTCGATATGATTGGCCCAGCGGTATGCTTAGCCGCAGAATTACTAATACAACAAAATGATTTGGCTGCTATCGCTTGTATGCGTAAACAAGTGTGAAAATAGCAGCACGATCAATAAAGGCGAACCCAATGAACGTACTCGTTATCAATGGCCATCCTAATTTAGATAAATCTTTCGCCAATGCTGAAATTTTAAAATTGTTTGCACAGCATACTGATTGGCAGCTTGCTCATACGGCAGATTTTGCTGGTGATATTGCTACAGAGCAGCAGCGCTTGTTAGCCGCAGATCTGGTGATTGTGCAATTTCCTCTTTACTGGAGCACTTTCCCATCAGTAATGAAAGAGTGGATTGATCAAGTGTTCACTTACGGTTTTGCGTTTGGCCCTGATGGTAGCCAACTCAAAGGCAAAAAATTGCTGTTTTCAATCACCGCGGGTGCCACCGCTCAGTCTTATTCAGAAAGCGGTTTTAACTTTATGCCTCTTGAGCAATACCAGCGTGCTTTTGAACACGCTTTTAAAGCGGCGGAAATGCACATTCTCGACACGGTTGTTACGTTTGAAATGAATGCGATTCCAGAAGAGGGAGGCGATGCAGAGCAAACCATCGCACTGGCTCATGAACACGCAAATAAAATCATCAATCTAGTCAACGCACACATCGGATAAATCATTATGTTTCAATCATTAATTGGTATCGCCGTACTTCTTGGCGTAGGGTTCGTCTGCTCTGAAAACAGAAGCAAAATTAGCTGGCGTGCGGTGGTTGGTGCGTTTGCAATCATTTTTGTGGTGGCGGGTTTTGTATTGGCAACCGATATTGGTGCAGACGTTCTTCTTGCGGTTTCAAATACGGTAGGGAATGTTTTTAGCTATGGCGCGGAAGGGATCAAGTTTGCTTTTGGTAGCTTGGTTAACTTCAGTGTTGATGGCATTGGTTTCGTTTGGGCGTTACAAGTGCTGCCACAAATTATCTTTACTGCGTCACTGACTTCTTTGCTTTACTACTTGGGTATTATGCAGTGGTTTGTGCGTATTATTGGCGGTGGTTTACAACGTGTGTTGGGTACCTCTCGTGCTGAATCTATGAACGCGGCGGGTAATATCGTACTGGGGCAAACCGAAGCGCCGTTGTTGGTTAAACCTTATCATCGAGTGCTAACCCGTGCACAGATCTTCGCCATTATGGTGGGTGGTCTTTCTTCTATCGCAGGTTCAATCCTTGCTGGCTTGGCGGGCATGGGGGTTGATTTGAACTACCTCATCATGGCGTGCTTTATGTCTGCGCCAGCAGGCTTGATGTTTGCCAAACTGATCATTCCTGAAACGGAAACGACGATCGATGAAGTACCAGAGTTGCCAGACAATGAACGACCAACCAGTTTTATCGATGCGATTGCCAAAGGCGCAATGGCCGGTATTTCTATCGCTGCGATTGTCGGTGCGGTCATCATTTCATGTATCGGTTTGATGGCGATGTTAAATGGCGGACTGGGGGCAATCGGTGACTTTTTTGGCATTGCAGGCCTAACGGTAGATGTGATCCTTGGTCTGTTGTTTTCTCCGGTAGCATGGCTAATTGGTGTGCCGTGGAATGAGGCAATGGATGCAGGAGCATTCCTTGGTCAGAAAATCGCGTTAAACGAATTTGTTGCGTTTGCCAGCATGGGTGCTGTTGAGCTGAGTGACCGCACTACCGCTATCATGACCATCGCATTGTGTGGTTTTGCAAACATTGGCTCGGTTGCCATGGTTTGTGGAGCATTGAGCAGTATGATCCCAGAACGAGCTGGCGTAATTGGCCAGCTAGGTATGAAAGTTTTGCTTGCGGCGACATTGGCTAACCTAATGAACGCAGCGATTGTTGGTTTGTTTGTGTAACCAATAGCGTCGTAATCGCAACGCCAACGCCACTTGTATTGTTCGAGTGGCGTTTTTTTATTCGTAGGTATCTTTTTTATTCGTAGGTATCGAGGAATGCGCGTAGTGCTTGCTCGTCGACGATCTCCAACCCTTCTTCTCCTTTACGGATCAGATCTTTATCCATAAGCGTTTTCACGGCACGGCGATACACTCGTCCTGAAGTACCAAAACGCTCCGCTTCTTGATTCACCTTATCAAATCCATTAAAAGATGGACTAGTTTGCTGTTGCATCAATAGATCATAGGCAATGTTATAACTAATCGGGTGTAATAGACGGTTGGTGTAAATGTCGAGTGAGTCTTGGTAGTCATCGGCAAGGGCTGAGGCAAAGAAAAACAACATTTCAGGCTGTAAAAGCAGTTGTTCAGTGAGCTTTTTGATACAGATGATGTCAATTTGCATATGCTCATCAGCAACCACATTCCATTGGCATGGCGTTTGGGTAAAAAACTCCATCTCACCAAAGATATGATCATCACAGTTTGCTTCACCAAGCTGAAAACGGCGTCCATTGGCCGCTAAAATGCTCATCGAAACTTTTCCTGCTGGTACTATATAGAGATAATCCAGTGGCTCACCTTGAGTCAAAATCGCTTCACCAGCGTTGTAATAGCGGCTGCTTACCTGACATTGGTACATACAATCACGAAAATCGGCTCGCTTTTGATTTAGCAGGGCTTTAAAGCGTCCCGTTGTGGCTGGTTTTATTCTCATGGCTTTATTCTCATTACTCTAATTCCAAGCTGTTACTTTTGAATTATCTGCGGTGCGCAGCAAAGACGCCGATCATCCCGTGGATTAGTCTGGTTTTGCTTAAGTTGATATCGATCACACATCTTAGCCAAGCCTTACAACTGCAATCATTTTAAGGTGATGCGCAGGACAAAAGTCCTCCTGTATGCAACGAAAACTCGCCTAATATCGGCGTAGTTTAAACGCATTATGGCAGGAGTTCGATATGACTCTAGTTGAAATGGTGGCGACTTTTCCTCGCCAACCGTTTGCGGTTACATCGCCTTGCCTTAAAAAGAATTAGAGGAACAACCCATGCTTAAACAGCCCCATATTGGTGTCGATGAAAGCCAAGTAGCGCCATTAATGATTGTGTGCGGCGAGCCAGAGCGCGCAAATCGTATTGCGAGTCTATTTGATGAGGCTGCAATGGTGTCGGAAAATCGCGAATACCGCATCTTCACGGGTCAGTACAAAGGTGTTCCAGTGTCAGTATGTAGCACAGGTATCGGAGCACCTTCGATGATCATTGCGGTTGAAGAGCTTAAGCAATGCGGCGTCACTCATATCATCCGTGTTGGTTCCGCTGGCGCGATGCAAACAGGGATTCAATTGGGGGAGCTGATTGTAGCCGAGGGCGCAGTACGTGACGAAGGTGGATCAAAATCCTACATAGGTGCCGCATATCCTGCGTATGCGAGCTTTTCATTGTTAACGGCGTTAAACGGGTACTTAGCCAAGCAAACCACACCGTATTATTTTGGCACGGTTCGCTCACATGACAGTTTCTATACCGATGATGAAGAGTCAATTTGCCAATATTGGAATAAAAAAGGCATCCTTGGTGCGGATATGGAAACATCGGCACTGTTTGTCGTTGGTCGCTTACGCGGCCTGCACGTCGCTTCTATCTTAAATAACGTCGTACTTTATCAACAAGACGTAAAAGAGGGGGTTGACCAATATGTCAATGAAGCGGCAAGCATGATGCAAGGTGAAAGACTGGCTTCGTTGGCGGCATTAGAAGCGTTGATCGCTCAATAATGCTCCTTTCCCAAACACGCTTCCTCCCTACCTTATAAACGCCGTTCGTGATGGCGTTTATGAGCCCTTGTTCCTCAGGCATAGCAGCTTAGCCATAGCTTATTAGACCTGGCCTCTTCGACGTTGCCTCTTAAACATGGCCCCTGAGAAATGATCCCTTAGATGCATCTATTTGCCATCGCCTTATTCAACCTGCACAGTGGTGAAATCATACGACTGTGATGGAATCGATATGTAACCAGTTGATTTATGTTGCTTATCTGCCAAAAGGCTAGCATGATTCGCCTTTACCATTTGCCCGGCTATCACCGATAAGTGGCGGTTTATAGGTGGTCCCAATAAACATAGAGGTTGGTTATGAATTGTTTCGCTATTCTCGAAAAATCAGATATTAAAATTGCCGTAAACCTGAATAAAGAGACATCTGAGGATGAGCTAAATGCCCTCAAACTAGAGGGTTACAAGGTTATTTTGGAGCAAGTAGAGGCTGAAAGCTCAAGCGACGCTTTACAACGCGCTAAGCAGTTAAAGAAAACCAAGGCAACAGCGCAGATAGAATATCAGTCAAAATATAAAACAGGGCTACTGGTCGGAAAAATCATCGCCGTGATTGGTTGGCTAATGATGATTGTTGGCATCGAAAATATGCTGGCAGGCTCTGTTAGAACGATGGATCAGTACATCTGGAGTTATGGGATCATGTTTAGCGCTATGCTGCCGGGTTTTGGTATCTTCCTATCTGGACTTTTCTCTGTTGCGGCGAGCCAAGTGATTAAGGCGACCGTGGATAACGCTGACAATACCCACCGAATTTATCTACATCTCAAGGGCGAATAGCGACGATAACACTCGCGCTTAGATTGAGTGAGCGAATTAAGTTATGAAATCGATTCTTATTGTATTGGTTATGGTTGCGACCTCGGCTCCCGTTTGGGCGCATCAAAGCTCAGAACCCCTGCAAAAGACAAATTTTGATGGGTATTACCAACGTTTTATCGACAATAAGCCGGATAGTGATAGCGCCTATATAGAAATAACTCAGCAGCAAAACGGCGAGTATTTGGTCTCAGGCTCTGCCGTTTGGGTGATGGATGCATCAACAGGCAGTGTTAATGTTGGCGATATTTATGGCGAGTTTCCGGAGCAGGATAATCGCTTGTACTATGACCTTGAGGAATGCCGGATAACCATTACCTTTACGCAACAAGCGCTTATCGTGAGTGATGATAACATGCAGTGTGGTGGTATGAATGTGTCGTTCAATGGCCATTATCGTAAAGACAATGAGCAAAAAATGGCGCACTCACAATGATAGGCGCAAGGCTTTCACAAGTACCTGGCGTACTTTGGATGGTATTGGTGATGTGTTGTCTTGGGGTTGCGGTGCCACTCTATCTGCTCACTCAGTTTAACGCCTCTTTTGAGTGGCCGACGACTAAAGGGGTTGTGATTGATACATGGTTGGAGCGATATCACAGCAGTCACAGCGATCATGAATATTATAATGTGGGCGTTGAATATATTTATACTGTCGACGATCAACTGTTCCATAAAAAGGACAAGAACGATATCACTGGGATAATCCCTGATTACTCTCTTGAAGAGGCGCAAGCACTGGCCGCAGAGTTCCCCAAAGGCGAGATGATCGATGTCTATTACAACCCAGAGAGTCATAGCACTGCCTTGCTTAAACCAACAAAGAATCTGATTATGTTGATTTTTCCATCATTTTTCGGCTTGGTTTTGCTCATACTGCTGTATGTGATTTACCGTTTTATGCGGGTTAAACCGAAAGATTTTTGGGATTGTTGAATGCCAGTTGCGATGGGTTTAAATGGCGTTGTAGGGCATCATGATTCGATTTGAATGTGATGAAGAGCGGCTAAAAGCGAGAATAAAGTACAGTATGAGGCTGGCTTATTTAATGCTGTGTGTGGGCGTGTCGATTCATTATTTAGAACCGGCATGGCTTGCTGCGATTGGCCAATGGTCTGGATTGACATTGTTCACCGGCCTGTTTCTGATTTTTAATGCCATTGAGAAACGCGCAAGTGCAGATTTGGCGCTACACCGAGGTGAAGTGTTGCTGATCGATGAAAAGCATCTTGAGTTTCAGCAACTCTCATCTGGTTATACATTTAAAAAGAGTCTTGAGGAGATTGAATCAGTCTCCCTCACTCAATGGTTTGGCGTGCCGTCAATCAAGATTCGTTTTCGCCACAATCAGTTCTATCAGTTGCGATGGTTCAAAGATTCTCCAGCGCTTTATCAGGTATTGAAACGGCAAGAGGCTTGGTTGAAGTCTGCCTAACCCGCCGTTTAAATATCGAGCAGCGCTTGCGGTAGCTGAAACTGTTATTGCAGCCGTTTACTATTAAGCGATAGTATACGGGCTGTTTTATTGGTAAAGATTTCATTATGTCAGATGAAGAATTAGCGCTAGAGTGGATGCGCCAGCAAGCATACAAAGTTGATCCTTACCTTGGATCTCCGTCATTTGATGAGTGCGTTGAGCTTATCGGCCCGGCATTTAAAAAGGGAAAAAGTGTTGCTCAACTTCGGTTTCTATTGGGTGAGGCAGATCGTCGTGCCGGTGCCGCAGAGCGTAAACACGCCGCTTTAAAGTATGCCAAAGAAAAAAGCCCTAACGCAGGTCAAATCCTACGTTTACAAAGCAAACTTCAACAAGTTGAATTAGCGTTGAAACTGGCCACTGGCGACAACAATATGACGATCTCGCAATTCTGCTCAGAGTATGATGTGACCAAGCGCGACGGTAACAATGCTTGGCATGAAATATTGGTTCAGCAGAGTAAAAAAAAGTAATGACTCCCCGTTAGTATTGGCTCGTGATTACTCAGTTTTGAGTAACTTGAGCCGATGCCAAAGACGACCATCAATAGCCGATAACCCGAGCGCGATCAGTGTCATGCCGAGGAAATGAATCAGGCCCAAAGATTCATTGAGGAACATTGAGCCTAACAGCACCGCAGAGACCGGGACAAGTAAAGTCACCAGCAGCAAATTAGTCGCTCCTGCTAACTCAAGAATTTTGAAATAAAGCACATAAGCCACTGCGGTGGAGATAATCGCTAGGCCTGAAATAGCTAGCCAAGTATCGATTTGGACTGCTTCTACCTCCAGCGGACCATCAATGAACAATGCCATTGGTAAGAGCACCAGGGTGGAAGCGGTAACTTGTCCTGCAGCCGTAATCAGCGGACTCACGCCGAGGGTTTTGAATCTACGTCCATACACGCCGGCAAACGCGTAAGAAATGGTCGCGGCAACAATGGCCAACTGGGCCAACAATTTGCCTTCGCCACCTAAGGCCGGCAAACCAATCATTATCACCACGCCAACAAAGCCGATAACAACCCCCAGTAACTTTAATGGGGTAGGGCGTTCATCCGGTAATAACATTCCTGCCACCACGACGGTGAATATGGGCGTTGCGGCATTCAATATTGATGCGAGTCCTGAGGCAATTTGAGTTTGTCCCCAGACGATGAGCATAAATGGGATTACGTTGTTTAATAGGCCCATTCCTAAGAATGAGAACCAAATTTTCGAGCTATTGGGCGGACGCAAGCCAAGTAAAATAGCCAGCGTCCACAGCGCGACAGCGGCAATACCAACCCTGAGTGTCACGATGGTTAAGGGTGGCAGCTCATTAACCGCAATACCCACAAAAAAGAAAGATCCTCCCCATAATATGGAAAGTAAAAAGAGCAGTGCCCATACTTTTGCGTTCATTGCGTGGCTAATAGAAGTTGTCATAGTCGCTTGAGTCTGTGTGATTAATGATCACTACCATACTAGCCAGGCGATTAAATGCAAAACATCCCATAAGCCGTTCGAGCCCTTCACTGCATATGGAAAAATTCCATTGGGGTACTTATTTCTTGCCATTGAGTGTTAGTTAGTAAGGGCAGTTTAGGTCGTGAACGCTGAGGCTTAAAAGCACACTCTTACGAACGGCAGGAAAGATAAAGCGTTAAAGGCTCTTTAAAGTGTCTCCAGCGTGGGATAAAAAAGCTATAGCTGGTTGGTATTGGGAACTATAATAGCCACAGAATCTAGGATGATGTTTTTTCAAGTAATTTAGCGTTACAGAACCGATGACATCGTCTCAATAAACCCAATTGAACCAGTAAGCTGTTTGGAGTCAAACCTTGAGTGATAAATTAACCGTTGTCATTATTGAAGATGAGCCTGCTATTGCGGACAACCTTATCCATGTTTTGGAAATGGATGGCTACCAAACCCAATGGTTCGCGACAGCGGGTGAAGGTTTGTCTTTTTTACAGGCAAACATGGCGGATTTATTGGTGCTTGATGTTGGATTACCCGATGGAAACGGCTTTGAATTGTGTAAAACCATTCGTGATTTTTCTGACATTCCCATCATCTTTCTCACTGCTCGAAATGATGAAATTGATCGCGTTGTTGGGCTAGAGATCGGCGCCGATGATTACGTCACCAAGCCGTTTAGCCCTCGAGAAATGGTGGCAAGGGTTAAGTTGCGTATTAAACGTCGAGTGCCGAGTTATTCTCAAGCGAGTGTGGAAGCCATCAATCACGCTCAAAAGGATCTGCAACCCCCCCAGCCTACTATGGAGGCTGAATTGTTGCCGCATAACTTCGATTATCAGCTTAATGGTCAGTCCCTTGGCTTAACGGCGGTGGAGTTTAAAATTCTCGATAAATTAATCTTGCTAAAAGGCCATGTGTTGAGCCGTGAGCAGTTGATGATCGCTGCCGATATGGCCGCTGAAGCGGTCTATGAGCGCAATATTGATACCCATATCAAGGCAATTCGCAATAAGCTGAAACCTTTTGGTCTGGCTGCGCGAATTGGGACCAAACGTGGCTTTGGTTACTTTTATTCAGCTAAGGGTGAACTATGATTCGTTGGCCGAAAATTCCTCTCGGTTTGAGACTTTTTTCCCTCTATTTTTTGCTGGTAGGAATGACCGCTTATATGGTCAGTACCATAGTGATTCAAGAACTGAAACCAACAGTACGTCAAACAACCGAGGAAACATTGGTGGATATGGCGAATTTACTGGCGGTATTTGTACAAGAGGACGTAGCCAACAACCAGATTTCAGAGAGTCGCTTTGCAAGACTACAGGCGGCTTATGGTCAGCGTGATCCAGAGTCACAGTATTGGGAGGTGGGGAAAAAAGCGGTTGATCACCGTATCTATATTACCAATCAGCAAGGTATCGTGATTGCGGATTCTTGGCAGCAAGATGTTGGTAAAGACTATTCACAATGGAATGATGTTTATTTAACGCTACGTGGCCAATATGGTGCTCGAAGCACAACTGAAAATCCTAACGATCCGTCATCGACAGTGATGCACGTCGCGGCGCCTATTTATCATAATGGTGAGATCATCGGCAGTGTGACGGTGGCAAAAGCCAATCGCTCAGTGCAACCATTCATCGACCTCTCTAAACGCAATGTGTTGTATTGGATGGTATTGATGAGTGGCTTGGTGCTGGTGGCGGGTGCGCTGTTCTCATGGCGCATTCATTCGGCACTCAATCAATTGGAAAACTATGCCCAAAAAATGGGGCAGGGTGAGAAGGTTGTGAAGCCGACATTCCGTGTATTCTACGAATATGGCACGTTGAGTGACGCGTTGGAGAACATGCGTCGTCAACTTGATGGAAAGCAATACGTAGAACAATATGTGCAAACTCTCACGCATGAATTAAAGAGTCCTTTGTCGGCGATCAAAGGTGCTAGTGAGATCTTACAGATGCCACTATCACAAGAAAAAACGACACGCTTTGCCAGCAATATTGAGCGAGAAAGTGATCGAATGCAGTCATTGATCGATAAATTGTTGGAGTTGGCCCGATTAGAAAAAAGACCGCAGTTGGAAGAAAAAGAGCGTATTCATTTAGGTTCAACTCTCAATGAGATCCTCCAAGCATCAGATGCACGGTTAAGCGCTAAATCAGTACAAAGTCACATTGAAATACCGGCAGAAATAGAGATTTATGGTGATCACTTTTTATTTCAGCAAGCACTGTATAATTTGATGGATAACGCTCTTGATTTTGTTGAGCAAGATGGTGAGATCAAATGGCAGGTTACGCCACAAAACAGTGGTGTGTTGATATCGATATACAATAGTGGCCCACGGATACCCGATTACGCGATGACGCGTCTAACGGAACGTTTCTATTCTCTCCCTCGTGCCAATGGGGTAAAGAGTACGGGGTTGGGGCTTAATTTCGTCGAACAAGTAGCGAAATTGCACAATGCTAAGTTGAAAATAGAAAATGTAGACGGGGGCGTGAAGGTGACCATTGCTCTCTTAGTACAATAAGTCTGGTCACTAATTGAACATCAACTCCATTAAATCTCCATATTAGCTCCATTTATTCTCCAAATTGATGTTTTAGTATGAAAACATCAATTTAGGAGAGTGTCTCGTGAAAAAAATCCTCAATAATCAGATCGTTAGTAAATTCGCGTTTGTTGTTTTTTTGTTCATCCTGTTACAAATTCCAGTCTCGATGGTGAGTAACCTCATTTCGGAACGCTCTGATCGTCAGCAAGATGTGCGTCGGGAAATTGCGCGTAGCAGCAGTGGTGAACAACGTATCGTTGGCCCTTTTATTCATGTTAATTATACCGAGATGGATAGCCATGAGGGCAAAACGTATTTGAGTGAGCGCGAAGCATATCTATTACCTGAAACGTTTGATATGAACGCTAACCTCGAGAGCTTCGCCAAGCATCGCGGGATCTATCAGGCGCGTTTATACAAGGCGGACACACAACTCAAAGGTCAGTTTGATTTGAGACCACTACGCCACTTACACAGTGGTAACGTTAAATCGATCAGCGTGGTGGTGGCTATTCATGATAGTCGAGGATTACTCAAATTGAATCAAATGACGATTGGTGAGCAGCCAATCACTGTGACCCCAGGAACGGACATCAATCAATTCACTCAAGGCTTCCATACTCGGTTGAATTTTACTCACCTAGACCTCACTCAGCCGCTCGCATTTGATTTCAAATTTTTATTGCAAGGCATGGGGCAACTGCAAGTGACACCGATTGGTAAGAACACGACGGTAGAGCTGGCTTCGGAATGGCCACATCCAAGTTTTAGTGGTGATTATTTACCTATCGCTTCGGATATTTCAGAAGCGGGTTTTTCAGCGCAATGGGCAAGTAATAATTTCTCGTCCAACATTACTCAATTGTTCCAACGTTGTATGGCCGATTCTTCAGCATGCTATGAACTTGAGCGCCGTCAAATGGGGGTCGATTTGATCGATCCGGTGGATCACTACCTAAAATCTCACCGTGCAGTGAACTATTCACTATTGGTAATTACCTTGGTCTTCGCGAGTTTCTTTCTGCTTGAAATCTTCCAAGCACGTATGATGCACCCTATTCAATATGGCTTTGTTGGGCTAGCTCTAGCGCTGTTTTATTTGTTGTTGATTTCTCTTAGTGAGCATACAGGGTTCAATTTTGCGTACGTAATTTCAGCGCTCGCCTCTACTGCTTTATTAAGTGTCTATGTCGGAGGAATGTTGAAAAACAGCAAAAATGGCATGGTGTTCGGCGCAAGTTTGTTACTGCTGTATGGTTTGTTATTTGGTCTACTGCAAGCAGAAAGCTACGCCTTGTTGATGGGGACACTGCTGTGCTTTGCAATTCTTAGTTTGGTGATGGTTCTGACGAGAAATGTCGATTGGTATGCGCGTAGCCAACGAGCGTTACCCGACACGAATCAAACGCTCGATGCAACGACGGATCGCTCGACTAACACTGCGAGCCAAACAGAGAACAACAGTGATGAAATCTAAGTTGAATAATATGGTGATGGCATGCGAGGTTAAAGCAAGCCAGAGGATCTATACGTTGTTATGTCGCCATCTACGTTTTTCTCTACGCTATGCCGTGATCGCTCTTTGTTGGTTAGTGGTGTTGGTCAATATTGCATTGTTTGTTGATGACACGTTTATCCGGCCAACCTTAGGTGATGTGTTAGTGGTGGTGTGGCTTTACTACACGATCCGTAGCGTGGTCGATTTTCCTGCGCGCTGGCTTGTATTGGTGACGGTGATGATTGCTTATATGGTGGAGTTCGCTCAGTACTTGAAAGTGCCCGCGTTATTGGGATTAGAGCCGGGCTCACCGTTAAGTATCATCTTGGGCGCGACGTTTGATTGGTTAGATCTACTGGCCTATTCGGCCGGGGCAATCATGTGTTGGCTAGTAAGTCGAGAACAGGGCATCAACAATGAGTATTAACAAGCCACAGAGTATTTGTCGAAAAAGAGTGCGTGCAGGCTTGTTGGAAAAGGCGGCTCAATGGGCGGCGAAACAGAAATCTAACGCTACCCTTAGCCACCAGAGTGAAAACCAACACGAAATTAAGTGCGGTTATGGAGTTTATGATGCATCACTGAGTAGTTGATTGATGATATGTAAGTGTGCGTCATGTCCATATGCTTGGTATTGTGCAATACAGCTCCAAGTGAGTTTGATGACATGGGTATCTGAACTTTGGCGGATTGTTTCCAAGTCCAATTGATCTAGTGGGCAGTCTGTATATGACACTTGCGTTTGATAGGTTAGTTGTTCAACCGATAGCACGGCGGCTAAAACTGCAGACCAGTAGTATTGCAATGCTTGTTGTGAATTTTCACAATAGGGCAAGATCAGTTGCATCGCATGGCAACTGGTCACCGCGTGTAACACAGTAAAATCACGGGTGTGCAAATAGAGTTCAGCAAAGAGTTGGCTAAATTGTGACAGCGCAGCTTCCCTAGGGAATTGATTTATTGCGCTAAAACGATCATCTTGGATTACTGCACGCATACGTTGGGTGATTGAGTTCGCTGTCACTGAAGAATCAGTAAATTCACTTAGCGCATTGTCGATAATATGAGCGGCAGTGAGATCACTGTTAACTGGATGGTTAATCGGCAGGTAATGGGCGGCCATGTGCGCCAAACCAAACGCCACTTCAGTGCTATTGCTTTCTTGTAAGCCATAGCTTAAACGGATCATGGCATGAAAAGCTGAAGAACCACACCCTTGGATCAAGGTATCGATATGTTCTTTTGTGACGGCGGAGATGCCGTGATCCGATATTTGTGCCTTAAAGTAGGACAAGTAATCATTGAATGCATCATGGTCACCCAGATTCAGACGCCATTCAAACCCGCTGGTCAGCTCATGCTCTTCAAGTGGTATTAAGCCGTCGCGATAATCGGCATAGAAAGAGGCCAATTGAGAGTCGCGAGCCCCGAGTTTACTCAGTGCAATTAATGCCATGGGTAGGTGATTCGTATTACCAGAGACACCGGTTTCTATCCCATAGATTTGCGCTTGTTCAAGTCGTTGTTTTAGCATTTATCATCCTTAATAATATGTTATCTATCCTGATGAAATTGAGTCTAAAACCTCAGGTTAAGTTTAGGTCAAGCACTTAATGGTTAACTTGGAATTGGATCGTATTTGAAATGCGCCCGACTTACTAGGTTATTTGGTTGCTAGCACTGTTTACTTAATTTAGCTTGTCGCCTAACAGCAACACCTCATGGCTTGGGCTAAGAACGAAACAGGATTTGAATAGAGTATGAAGAAGAGAGCGATCGTTGTTTCGTTGACGATGTTAGGGTTATTGACGGGCTGTGCGGCTGCGACAGGAAGCGTTGATCAATCAATACGAGAGGCGAGGAGTACATTGAAAGACTACGCTTTGGCGTCTTGCCTTATTGCGATTGATCCGCAGAATCCGTTAGCGCGAGATCTCGCAGGTATGAAACGTGCGCACTCTTTCATGGGTAAAGGTAAATACAGGATTGTTCAAGATCAGCATACATTTGAAACGCTCAGTGATCCCTATGTAGAAGCCGCGAACTTTATGATTCAGCAATCTGAACGCTTGGTTGGCGTAATGAAAAATGGTCAGCGTTCAAAAAGTTATGGTTGTTTTCAGGTATATCACTCCCAAGCGTTTAAAAATCTTATCGCAGAGCAAGATCGCTTTATATTCTTAGCTGAAATGAAATAGTGTTTTATAGATAATGCCAAAGTTGCTAATTATCATGACTCTCTTTCTGTCTCATAGTTGGGATGTTCGTTGCATCTATTTCGTTGGTCCGTTGATTGGTGGTTATTGGTCACAATCTAGATGGGTTGGACTTTTTTAAAGATGATATATTTTATCATCTCGCTATATTGTGCAAAATTCACCCATAAAAGGTAACAGTGAGAATGGCTGCTTTAGGAAAAATCACCGTCATTAGTCTTTGTGTTTTGTCACTTAGCGCATGTACATCTAGCGATCAATCGCGAATTCTCAAAGATATTACCGATAGCGCAATTGGCTCGGTTATTAACACAGGTACAGGTGGTAGTACGACAAATAGTCAAGTCACGGATACGCGTAGTACTAATGGTGGTAAAGAAAAATTCTATATTACTCAAGCGACGGTTCATGAGCCTGATTTTGGTGATGTTTCGATTACTACGGCAAAAAATCCTAGTGGTTTAACCGAAGCGGCGTTTGGCAATATAGTGCATAAAGACAGCAATGGTAAAATGGCGGCAACCGTTTACTTATTTCCGGTTACGAGCGAAGGATTCCTTGTTCGTCAGGCGGTAACAATGCACCGTGATCTTGTCGTGGTACTTAACAGTGGAAAGTACTATCTGAAAGCTCAATCTAAGCAGGATAAATTGATTGCAACGGGGTTTGTCGACATTCAAAAAGGGGTGACGAATAAGCTAAACCTTGGATTAGAATAATCGGATTAAGCTGTCATCATTTATTGAGTTGATACCGTTTATTAAGACCGTTATATCTATTATTGGAATATGACGGTCTTATTGATTTTCAAGCTTGTCCAGTCTGATTAATTTTCTTCAAACATCACAATAGCTTGCTACTTGTCTTACTTGTTCAACTGCTCTTTTGCTGCTTCTACTTTAGCAAAGTCTAAGCCTAGCTCAAGCACCGCTTCTTTAATCAACGCAGGGTTTTGCATGACCTGGCCCATCAATAATTGCAGTTTGTCTTGTGGCAAGCCTAATTGGCTGATGGTTGCCATTGCTGCTAGAGGATTTTGAGTCAGTGTTTGAAAAATCTCACCGATTTGTTGATCGCTAATATTGTTCTCTTTCAACAATGCAATAATTGGGTTCATTACGTTTCCTATTCATACCACATTAATTCAAATTGCAGTTTAGCATTTGCCGCTAGGGGGTAGCTAGATTTTAGTGCTGGGTTACGCTTCGAGTGTTATGAGCCAGCCAAGATGGCAGGCTCACGAAGAGTTAAGTGTGGTGGCTGGGATTTATTGGTTGGCTTGCTGGTGATGCTGAGTGAGTTGTTTAAAAAGCATATCTTTTAGCTCGACGCGCTGCAGTTTCAGTGCTTGCATGTTTTGGTCATCTATCGGGCTGTCTGAGATTTCTAATTGACGGATATCGTAATCCAATACGTGGTATTGCTGGAGATCGGCTTTGAATTTTGGGTCATCATGATTGAGCTGGACAATATCTAACTTAAGCTCAGGAAAATCTAAGATAAAAGCATGGTTTTCATTTAGCATCGGCATTCTCTTTTCTGCATGATTTTCCTCAGTATAGAAGCTATCTCAGCAAAGAACTGTGGCATAAAACCCAAACTGATTAGCGCACTGTGGATTTAGGGAAGGTCTATTTGTGAATGATTCCACACGGTAAAGAGAGCGCGCGTTGACGTATAGATGCGTTTTTTCTTCTGTTACGATAAAAATATTCAATCGAGCAAACGTTTGCGCGGCGTGCGTATTGAGTTAGAATCAGCCGCACATCAAAAATGGTGATGCTGATAACACTTTTCTCTTCATTTGCATCCCATCGATTCAATTTTTTGAAACGCCAAAACCAGAAACACCACAATTAGAAACACGAATCCACGGTTTGCGTCGCTTATTAGCGCATGCAGGCTTTGTACAACCTAAATTTGCCGTTGATAACTTTGTTTATTAAAAGTTACCAGTCGCTAAGTACTCAAGTTACTATGAATACTCACCAAGCTAATCACTCAACCACGAACATTGATGAAAAAATCTCGATCCCACGCTCGCTTTCTTTAGGTGCTCAGCACGTATTGGCGATGGATCTATATATTGTGCCGATTATCCTCGCGAGTTTGCTATCGTTAACCGTGGCAGATACTTCCTCTTTGATTCAGATGACGTTTGTCGTGGCGGGTCTTGCGACCATTATTCAATCGCGTTGTTTATTGAAGTTACCAGTGATGCAAGGGCCATCTTACATTCCTATTGGAGCCGTCGCAGCTATTGGCAAAACGATGGGAATGGGTGCGGTATATGGCGCATTGATTCCGGTGGCAATTTTCGTCGCTCTATTGGGCAAACCACTGAATATATTTAGTAAACTTGTACGTAAGTTTGTACCACCTATTGTTGGTGGCACGGTCATCATCGTGGTGGGGATTTCACTTCTACCGGTTGCTTTTAATGGTATTTACACCGGTGAAGCTGCCAGCCAAAACATCGTGATTGCCTTAGTGAGTATTGTTTCTCTGTGCAGTTTTATTTTACTTGGGTGTATGCATAAGCGTCTGCATTGGCTGCGTTTAACATCGGTACTTGGCGCGATCATTCTCGGCACGATTGCCGCGACCTTCTATGGCATGAGTGATTTCTCATCGGTAACAACCGCTGCGTGGGTACAACTGCCAAGCTTGCTACCATTTGGTGAACTGACCTTTGATCCTGTCGCGATCATGACCATGCTATTTATCTCAATGATTGTTTTGGTTGAGACAACCGGTACGTGGTGCGCGGTCAGCGCCGTAACGGGTGTCGAGCTTGAAGATGAGCGCCTTAACCGTGGTGCAACGGGTGAAGCTGCTGGTCATTTCCTTTGCTCGCTGCTTGGCGGTAGTCCAGTGACAGGTTACTCAACTAATGCAGGTATTATTGCCGTAACTGGTGTTGCCTCACGTCGCGCGATTATCGCCGGTGGTTTTATCCTATTGTTGCTGGGCTTAATGCCAAAACTCACCAGCTTAATTGCATCGATTCCTCACGCGGTTATCTCAGGCATTTTCTCAGTAATCTGTGTGGTGATTGCGATGAACGGTTTCCGCGTTATCCAACATATTCAATTATCTGAGCGTAATATGCTGGTGGTAGGCTTACCGATTATGCTGTCACTGGGTACGGTTTTAATGCCACGTGAACTGGTTTATGCCTTGCCAGAGTTAGTCGGTTACCTAGTCAATTCAGGTATTGCGATTGGCGCATTAGCGGCGGTCATTCTTAACTTTATTCTTCCTCAAGATCGTGCTGCAAATGAAACACCCGTTGAGAGTGAGGCATAACAATGAATACCCCAATCTATAATACGAATCATATCCAGTTTGCGATCGTCGGTGACACTTTTCATACGCCGATTAAAGGTGAATTTGAGTTCATCCGTGCTTACCTCATTTTGGTTAATCTTGATGGTGATATTGATGCCACCTTTACTCCGGAGCATCCAGACTATCAAGCGTTGCTGACGGCATTAGCTGAGCAAGGAAAATTGCAAACATTACGCCAAGGTCAGTACTTGATGCCGGGCTTAGTGGATTTGCATTGTCACGCGCCGCAATGGCCACAAGCGGGCAAAGGTTTGGACTTGCCTCTCTATGATTGGCTACAAAATTACACTTTCCCATTAGAAAATCGCTATCAAGATGTCGAGTTCGCACAAGCGATCTATCAAGACGTGACGAAAACGCTGCTGGCAAACGGCACAACCAGTGCGGTTTATTTTGCTTCAATTCATCGCGAATCTACTGAGCTGTTGGCGCAAACCTGTTTGGATCTTGGTCAACGTGCTTATGTGGGTAAGATCAACATGGATAACGTTGAACAGTGTCCAGATTTCTATCGTGAAAATGATATTGCCCAAGCGTTTGCCGAAACCGAAGCGTTCGTTAGCAATGTTTTTGCATTACAAGGCAACGACAGCGGGTTAGTCAGCCCAGTGATCACGCCCCGTTTTGTGCCAAGCTGCACACCAGAAATGCTCAATAAGCTCGGCTCCTTAGTGCAAAAATACGATCTACACATGCAAACTCATTGCTCTGAAAGCGATTGGGCACGCGATTATGCTTTGCAGCATTATGGTAAGAGTGATGTGCAGATCTACGCGGATGCAGGCTTATTAAATAACAAATCAGTGTTGGCACACTCTATCTTTTTAACTGAGCACGATGTGGAGCTGATTAAGCAGTTCAACGCGGGGATTGGCCACTGCCCACTCTCCAATATGTTCTTTGCTAATGCGGCAATGCAAACCCGAGAGCTGCTGGATAGCGGAGTACAAATTGGTTTGGGTAGTGATATTGCCGGAGCGCCATCACCTTCAATTTTCCGAGCGGCCTTTGATGCGGTTGCCCACTCGCGAGTACGTGAAGAAGGCGTTGACGTGACGGTAGCGGCTGGTGAGCGCGGAACGGCTAACGCCCGCATCAGTTTTGTAGAAGCGTTTTGGATGGCAACCGCAGGTGGTGCTCAAGTGCTCGATGCTAGAACGGGCGTGTTAAGTGCTAAGCATCATTTTGATGCCCTGGTGCTTGAAGCAAGCCCATTGATTGGCAATTTACGTATTTGGCCAGAATTTGATACACCACGTGACATCTTAGAAAAGATGGTTTGTTTAGCGCAAAAAGAAAACATCCAACAAGTTTGGGTACAGGGTAAACGCGTTATTTAGCCAGTGCTGATAGTGATAGGAAGTAAAAAATAGACAAGTCATGGCTTGTCTATTTTTTTGCACAATGTTTACGTTGCCAAGTTCGAGCTAAAAGCAAACATTTTACTCATGTTGATGCCTATGTTGCGATAGAGCCCATAGAATATCCAAGCAAGAGCAGTATAAAATCTGCATCGCTAAGTTACTGTTAAAATGGATTATAAAACGCTCATGAATCATAGATACAAGATCACGTTTCTCGCTTCGTCTCTCTTATTATCGGGTTGTTTTGGTGAAAAAGTACCACCACCATCAACGGTTACCTGTCATGAACAAGCGGTGGGGAGTTACCTCGAAGTAGCAGGAAGTCGTTATCTTGTGGTCGATGATGTTAGCGTTCGAGAACCGTCTAACCTCGCTCAGTTAGCTGCGGGTACGCTGAAATACTGTACAAGTCATGTGACGAACATGCAGGAATTGTTCTTTACCAATAAGACCTTCAACCAAAACATTGGTGATTGGGATACGTCGCAGGTGACCGATATGGGATGGATGTTTCACTTTGCCCATGCCTTTAACCAACCCATTGGTTTGTGGGACGTAAGCAAGGTTAAAAACATGACAAGTATGTTCACTCGATCTGCCTTTAACCAACCTATTGGTGACTGGAATACGGCACAAGTGACCGATATGAGCGGCATGTTTTCAGATACCTCATTCAATCAAGACATTAGTCGCTGGAATACGTCTCAAGTACAGAACATGGCCGTCATGTTTTCCGATACTCGCACATTCAACCAAAACATTAGTACTTGGGACACGCAAAATGTGACCGACATGAGCTACATGTTCGACTCTGCTGCGGCATTTAATCAGCCCATTGGTAATTGGAATACGTCTCGCGTGCAATTTCTTTCAGGGATGTTCTCCCAAACAAAGCAATTTGACCAACCTATAGGTGAGTGGGATACCTCCAAGGTGACTAAAATGGATTCCATGTTTGATGGCGCATTACGTTTTAACCAAAATATTGACCAATGGGATACTGCAAATGTTGTCGATATGAATGCGATGTTTATGGAAAACCCCATTTTCAATCAACCAATAGGGGAGTGGGATACATCCAAAGTGGTCGACATGAAATATATGTTTTGGGAAGCTGCCGCATTCAACCAGCCGATTGGTCAGTGGGATATTTCCAACGTAAAAAACATGAGCTTTATGTTCCGCAGCACGCAAGCGTTTGATCAAGACATCAGTCAATGGGATGTATCCCAAGTGACTGAAATGGACTTTATGTTTAGTGATACCAAGGCTTTCAATCAAGATATTAGCCAGTGGAAGATTAATCCCGATGCTTACTATCTCTCGATGTTCGCAGGAGCAGAAGCTTTCAATCAAGATCTGAGTGCGTGGGGAATTGCTCGCAGTAGCCTTGCGCTTTATCCCAAAGAGCTATTTGGCAATAAACTACTAAAGTGATCGTTGGCGAGCGAATCGGTCGCTAGATGAATGAAAATCGTCACATGAAATCAAAAAGAGGCAAACGTCGGTTTGTCTCTTTTTTTGTTTAATTTGTCTGTTGCGCCTCTTGTTGATCATGTCGCTGTCTGGCCTAGAGAATGCGTGGCTCAATGACGCAGTTTTTTGCGATTTCTTTATTTCTACTGCGACCGTTTTTAACCGCAACTTGTCTCAACTCCATCCGGTTTAACACCGTCCCGCCGCTGAAAATAATCCTCTTTTAAAGACCAGTTCGGTTCTATTTATCTCATCGATTTATGCTCATTTGGCTATGTTTTGGTTGGTAGCAAAATTTGAGCTGTTGTTAGTTTGTGTGGCTTGTTTGGTGAGCTGTTGAAACAAAATCGATTGTTTTGCTGAATACTTGTTGGTGCGTCGGGCGGTGGAAATAGCCTTGAATAGGTGATCTTGTGCCCAGTCTATGGTGTTTTTGAACGAATGTTTCGGCTACGAGTATTGTTTTTTTGTGTTTTAAATTCAATTTTTTACGTGTTTATTTTCGTTTGTTCCTACCCGATTAATATCAATTTGAAACGTCACATTTTTATATATTGAAAGTTATTACATCATTTTGTGACTTTTGTCATATTTTGTCTTTTGTTGATCTGTATACTGCCGATTGTCGAACAATAGATAGTTAACTGTTAATCGCAAAACAGAGAATATAACAATGAAAGCAATAAAACTTTCTCCTACAGACAACGTAGCGACGCTACTGGGTGACGTGGAAAAAAACGAATTAGTAGAAATTATTTCCGCGGACAATGAAGTGATCGCAGAAGTGAATGCTCTGCAGAAAATTACCTTCGGCAATAAGATCGCGCTTTGCGACGTGGCGAACGGTGAACATATTTTGAAATGCGGTCACTCAATCGGTAAGTCGATTGTTGAAATTCCATTGGGTCAACTTGTTCATGTGCAAAACGTTCGCAGTGAGCGTTTAGACATTCCAGAAGCGATCATCGAAGAAATCATTAAACAAATGGGGATTGAGCAATAATGACGACCACATTTAAAGGCTACCCACGTCCAAACGGCACATTTGGTATTCGTAACAGCGTGATGATTGTTGCGATTGATGAATGTTGTGAAGGCATTGCGCGTAACATCAGTAAAGAAATTGAAGATTCAGTTGTTGTGACTAACCACTACACCTGTATGTACGGCGGCAATGAAGAGATGATCGATACTATCATCCATACTGCGACTAACCCGAACATTGCAGGCGTACTTGTTATCGCGATGGGTTGTGGCTCAATTGACCCACAAATGATTGCCGAACCAGTGCGCAAAGAAGGTTTACCTGTTCACGCGCTTACCGTAATCAAAAACAAAGGTACCATCGAAACAATTAAAGATGGTGTTGATCTAGCAAAAGAGCTAAAAGCATACGCGGATAGTGTAGAGCGTGTTGATGCTCCGGTATCTGCATTACGCATCGGTATCAAGTGTGGTGGTTCTGATACTTCAAGTGGCCTTGCTTCTAACCCATCAGTGGGCGCGGCATCAGACAAGCTAATCGACATGGGCGCAACTACCATGGCGGGCGAATTGCTTGAGCTATTAGGCTGTGAAGAGATCTTAAAAGAACGTTCAGTGACACCGGAAGTGGGTGAAAAAATTGAACGTCTGATCGCGGAAGACTTGAAACGCTGGCACGTAATCGAAGGCACAGAAACCATGTCTATCGGTAACAGTGTGGGCGGTTTAACAACGATTGATGAAAAATCTCAAGGTGCAATGCACAAGACAGGTACTCGTCCAATTCAAGACTGTCTGCGCATTAGCCATGTTCACCGTGAGAAACCAACCACGCCAGGTTTTTACTTAACTGAAACCACAATGTTGTGCGGTGGTGCAGCAATGCACTTTGCCTCACTTGGTTGCCAACTTATTCTATGGACTGCAGGTGCTGCAGGCTTTAACAACTCAATCGTTCCAGTAATTCGAGTGTCTGGTAACAGCTCTCTTATTACGGCTGATATGGATATCAACGCTTGCGGAATTATGGATGCAACAGACACTATCGACAATGTCTCTGACCAGATCATTGCTCGCGTGTTTGATGTTGCAAGCGGTGAGCCGACCAACCTAGAAGGTGTTGGTTATGCTTATGCTTCTCTGTACCAAAAAGATCAACGTTTAGAACACGTTATCGGTATTTGCCCACAATAATATTTACCAAAAATAATAATTGTTGCCCAAGTAAATACTGAATCCTACCTCTTTGCGTTACTTGGGAATATCCCAAAGGCGTTATTGCAACGCCTTTATACGAGAATATAAAAATGAGTAAACCTGCACCAAACAAATCACTTGGTCTAACTATTGCCCTTGTCTGTGCTGCCCTTTGGGGTGCGTCGTTTCCACTTGGTGGCGTGCTAGCTGGTAAGCTAGATCCTGTCGTACTGGCGATTGCACGTTACGCGATTGCAACGCTAGGTTTTGTTGTTCTATTCATGTTTTCTAAAAAGCATACATTGAAGAAAATTCAAAATAAAAAAGATGGTTTCCTTTTGGCTGCAGCAGGCGTTTCTGCTCAAGCGATCTTCTTTTACTTCACTATCCTAGCATACGAATACACGTCGTCTGGAGAAATTGGTGTTATCAACGGTATGGCTCCATTCCTAACCATGCTTGCGGTATTCGTGATTGATAAAGTGAAGCCGTCTGCACCAAAAGTATTTGCGGTTGTGCTTTCTCTAGTGGGCGCGGGCGTGATTGCTTACGACCCATCAAACAAAATCCAAGGTCTAAACCTAGGTCACCTATTCGCTCTATTCGGCGTACTAGGCTTTGTGACTTACAACTACATCCTTGGCAAATTTGGCTCTGATCTGAACTCTCGCTACGACACGTTCTCAAGCTGTTTCTACCAATTTGGTGCGGCAACACTTGCTCTACTTGTTCTTGGTGTTGTCACTGGCGCAGATTTCACTACGGCATCGGTACTGGTTGAAAACGGTAAACACATCGGCAGTATCCTAGCACTTGGCTTGCTATGTTCAGGTATTGCATACGCGCTATGGGAAGTGGCAACACTGAAAACGCAAGATGCGGTTATCACTACGATGGCACTAAACGTTCTACCTCTATTTGCCATGATCGTCGCTTACTTCCTACTTGGTGAGTTAATGACTGTGCAAAAACTGGCTGGTGTTGTGACCGTAGTTATCGCGCTATGTATCTACACCGTTGGTGACCGATTCATGAAGAAGCCAGTTGTTCAACCTGCTGTTGATGAAAAAGCGGCTGCTTAATCCTTATCCATTTACTGTCGGTCTCGCTACCGACAGTCTCTTTCCTGCTCGTTAAATAGCTCCACGATTTATCCTGCAGGAAAGAACTTTGCCAATATTAGAGAAATAAAATGTTATTTAACGAATTGAAAATCACCGAAGTAGAAGTTATCCACCTACGTGTTCCTGCGCTTGATGAAGCGTGTGAGTGGGGTGAGGACGGCGTTCTTATCCGCGTTCACACTAACGCTGGTATTACGGGTGTAGGTGAATCTGATAGCTCACCAATGATGATTGAAGCGTGCATTAAAGCAACACAAAGCCACGGTTCTTCTCAAGGTCTAGAGCGTCTTCTTGTTGGTGAAAACCCACTAGAGATCGAGCGTCTTTACACTAAAATGTACAACGGCACCCACTATGCTGGCCGTCGTTCAACCATGATCCACGCGATCTCTGCGATCGATATGGCACTGTGGGACATCGCTGGTCAGTTCTACAAAGTACCTGTATGGCAACTACTTGGCGGTAAATTCCGCGAGAAGATCCGTGCTTACGGTACGTTTATCCCTTCTGCTATCAAAGAAGAAAACGTTGCTCGTACTACTGAGCTACTTGCTCAAGGTTTCACTTCGCTAAAATTTGGTGGTGGTCCACTAGGTAAAAACGCGGAAACTGACTACGAAATCATTAAAACCGTGTGTGAAACAGCTCGTGGCATCAACAAAGACGTTGAAATTGCCATCGACTTAGCAAGCGCGTGGCGTACGGCTGGCCACACAATTGAAATGGCGAAGAAGCTAGAAGAGTTCAATCTACTATGGATTGAAGAGCCAATCACTGATGACGTGCTAGCGGGTTACCGTAAAGTTTCTCAGTCTACTTCGCAAAAACTGGCGGGTGGCGAGACACTAACGACTCGTTACGAGTTCGCTAACTTCATTGAAAAATCAGGCGCTGACTTTGTACAACCAGATGTAACCCGTTGTGGTGGTATCACTGAAATGGTGAAGATCTACGACATGGCGCACATGGCAGGTATGAAGCTAGTTCCACACGGTTTCTCAACCGGTATCCTGATTGCAGCAACGGTTCACTTCCTAGCGTCTCGTGAACACGGCGACCTGATTGAGTACTCTCAAAGCACCAGCCCACTGTTTACTTCATTGGTGAAAAACCAAATCGCATTTGAAGATGGCTACGTAGCCGTACCAAACACCCCTGGATTGGGTGTTGAGCTTGATGAAGAGATCATCGCTAAGTACCGCGTAAACTAATCTGCAGTCAGTTTAAATAGGGGACCAATCAGCGTCCCTAGTTTAAAGATCACTCATACCAAGCGTTTGGGAGCAAGGTAGGTCGTTAAGTCATGGGTTAGGCTGACGATATAGAGTGGAACAGGCAAAGAGACAAACTTCGGTTTGTCTCTTTTTTTGTTTGAAGCAAGGTGGAAAGGTCTTTAATGCATGGGTAAGCCGCAGCTGTAGTTGTGGATATAGTGAAGTAGAATGCAGCAATGACCACCACAGATTTAGCCACATATTATTACAACTGAGTAATAGTGATTCCCTTACGCGATGGATTATCAAAGTGAGCGAGCTATTTGATAATACGTTCCGAGTCATTCATTACATTTGGAGATCATTATGGCTAATGGATTCACCAGAGATGGTGGTGTTCAAGATCAAATCGATGCCACGGTGAGTGATGCAATTAACCGTGCACGAGCAAATCTTCATAAAGAGCACAACGAGACCGACGATTGTTTGGAGTGTGGTGAGCTTATCCCCGCCGCTCGTCGACAAATCATGCCAGGTGTTGAGTTGTGTGTTGAGTGTCAGCAAAAACAAGATGCTCTATTCAAAGCAAAAAGCTTATTTAACAGCCGAGCGAGTAAAGACAGTCAGTTACGTTAAGTGATAGCAAAACCGAGATTCATCGAGATGGCGAGATGAAAAATGCGATCTACACTGATTCTATATTGTAACAGGCGGTAACGTGGTAAATGGTGGGCGTCCTTAGTGGCGCTCTAGTCGCTCTTAGCGCGTTGTATTTCCTTAGTTGTTGGGATTTTCAGTGGTTCACTCTGTCTGATTTTGTTATCAGGGTATTATATAACTATTAACTAGACGAATTAACGCCAGCGGGAATATACTGTGCTTCTTATTATTACTTAGGATTAATTTGTGGACCCCAACTCTAGTCGATTGTGTAACTCCTTACTGGTATTAGCTATCAAGGGAGGACACAGCAATGATTGAGCCCATTCTTTCCCTTCTATTCGGTATTCTATTCATCTTGGCAATTATTGCTGCAAACGGCTATTTCGTTGCCCAAGAGTTCGCCTATATGGCGGTGGATAGAGCCAAACTTGCCACCTTAGCTGCAACGGGTGATGAATCTGCAAAACGCGCTCTTGCTGTAACCAAACGAACCAGCTTTATGTTGTCTGGGGCGCAGCTTGGTATCACAGTCACAGGCCTAGTATTGGGTTTTGTTGCCGAGCCTCTCGTCGGTCAATCAATGGGTGTGCTGCTGCAAGGTTTAGGATTATCGCTTGAGTCAGGCATTGCAATCGGTACCGTGGTTACCCTTGGTGTTGCGATGGTTGTGCAAATGATCATGGGTGAGCTTTACCCGAAGAATTTGGCGATTGCTAACGCAGAGCCAATGTCACGCATGATGTCTCGCTCGACCTTGATTTACATGTCGATGTTTGGCTGGATCATTAGCTTCTTCGATAAATCGGCTAACTTGCTGCTGCGTGCTATGCGCATCGAGCCTGTGCATGATCTTGATGTCAGCGCATCAGAAGAAGATCTACACCATATCATCGCCAACTCACGCGAAAGCGGCGACTTGCCAGTGGAACTCTCACTGATGATGGATCGTATTCTCGACTTCCCTGAGCGCGATGTGGAACATGCGATGGTGCCTCGTTCGCAAGTGGATTGGGTTGAACCTGAAACCACATTGACTGAACTGCTGTCGCTGATGGCGCAAGCACACACTCGTTACCCAGTGATTAATGATGATGACGCGCCTGTGGGTGTGGTTCATCTATCAGATGTACTGGCGCGAATCGATGCGGGTAATGCGGATGACACCGTTGCTGAGGTGATGCGACCTGCAACGGTACTCCCAACCTTGATGCGCTTACCTGATGCACTAGAGCACCTAGTAACGTCAACAAATCAGTTGGCGTGTGTCATCGATGAATACGGCGGCTTTGCGGGCGTGTTGACGATCGAAGATCTGGCGATGGAGATCGTGGGTGAAATCACCGACGAGCATGATGAAGACAACGGCGATGCGGTGGTTTCTGAAAGTGGCAACGTGTGGTTGATGGAAGGCGATGTCCATATCGATGAAGTTGAACGTGCGATTGGTTATGACTTACCACGCGGCGATGTAGAGACTATTGCGGGTATGTTGATTGCGGCACGCGGTGCATTGCCTGCGGAAGGTGATACTGTCACTATTGCGCTGCCAATTGATCCTTCAGAGCTGGCTTCTGGTGAGCCGATTGCACGCCACCTAGAGGTGGATGTGTTACGTATTGAGCGACATGTACCTACTGAGGTTCGTGTAAAACTGGTAGAGCAACCAATCGTGGAGGATGAAGCATGACCGATCCTTTGATTGTCACCCTAGTGACTACCGCTCTGATTATATTAAGTGGCTTTTTCGTTATCATCGAATTTGCTTTGATGGGCGCTCGTCGTCACCGTTTAGAAGAAATCGCTGTTGAAAGCGCTTCTGCGCGCGCAGCACTACGCGGTATGAATGACCTAACGCTGATGTTGGCTGGTGCTCAATTGGGTATCACCTTCTGTACATTTGCACTGGGTGCGATCACCAAACCTGCGGTTGATCAATGGGTTGGCCCGGTATTACTAGCAATGGGCTTGCCATATTGGGCTGCAGATGCTGCCGCTTTTGGTTTTGCATTGTTCGTTGTGACGTTCTTGCACTTAGTTGTGGGTGAGATGGCGCCAAAATCATGGTCTATCGCGCACCCAGAAAAGTCAGCACTGGCGATCGGTATTGTGGCAAGGGCCTACGTTTGGCCGCTACGTCCGTTGTTAAACTGGATCAACAACATTGCCAACCGTTTGGTGAAAGCGTCTGGTGTTGAGCCAGTAGAAAGCGCGGCAGTTGGTGGGCAAGATGTCGATACTATTCGCCAACTGGTAGAGCACTCAGGCAAAGTGGGTACGCTGAAACCAAACATTCAAAAGCAGCTTTCTGGCTTGATTGATCTAAGTTCAATCCCTGTTGAAACCTTGGTAACAGAAGGGCAGGTGATGGCGCATGTTGATAAGAATGCAACAGTTGCTGAAGTGCGTGCTGCGGCGATGGCTTCGGGCCACTTACGAATTCTTGTTTGTGGCAAGTCAGGTTTAAAACCGTTAGTGGTTCACGTGCGTGATACGCTTTTAGAGCCGGCGCAAAAACCAGCACGAGAAGTAGCGCGTAATGCGTATGTGCTTGATTCAAAAACACCGATTTATGAAGCTCTAGCGCGCATGCGTAAAGCGAGTGTACAGCTGGCTGTGGTGAGTAAAGACGGAAAAATGGTTGGCGTAGTGACACTTGCTGACATTTTAAAACGTGTTCTACCAACCACCGCTGCTAACTAATGCATTGTTGATAAGCGTTAGTATTGGCGCTTAACACATAATGATGCTACCAATCACTACAATGCGATTTGGCTAGCACAAAAAGGACCGAGCATGAAAATGTTCGGTCCTTTTTTGTTGGCTGATTTCGAAAATACAAAAGTGAATATCAAAGGACACACACCATAAAGAAAAGAACTATGCAAAGTTTCGAACAACCTAAGGGTGGTCGCTACTCTCGAAATTCATTGATTGTTGGACTTAATTAAGCCCGCTCGGTAAAGGGATATAGTGAGTTATGATGTGGCTAGCTAAAGCATCTCGCTTGATTTTGGTGGAAGCGTTTTTAGTTGCCGATTTTATGCTTTGTTATTCTCGCATAGGTGAAAAATGCTGTGCTAAACAGTGTTAGTGTAATAGTGAATCTATATTTGATTTTGAAACGGAAAGCGAACGTGTTAGTCACAATATGAACTGTTACGGCTGTTTTTACTGGGAATGTGGAGTCATCATATAGAAATATGAGAGCTTACTAACACGTGCTGTTCGACACTTAATGTATTCTAAGTCGAAGCGAAGAAAAGGATTCTACCAATGTCAAAAAGCTTCAAGCTTCATAACGAAGATAAACTGGTTAAAAAGGCACTTGAGATTGCCGGGAAGATGGCAAAGATGCAAGGCTTTGAACTTCCTCAGTCACCACAACCTGTCAGAGTCAAAGCGATTTACCTATTCTTGGTTGACGCCAAACAGATCACACCATTACCTGACAACAAGCTTGATGGCGCAAACATCAAACACAGACTGGCACTTTGGATTCATAGTGCGTTGCCAGACAATGATCCTCTAAAATAAAAGATACGATGAAAATCTCACAGGGTGAACCGAATGGTTCGCCTCGTTTGTTCTGGTTGCTTTCCAAAAAGCACAAAGTTAAAGAAATACTAGGACACACACCATAAAAATAACGATCTTGAGCAGATGTAGGGACACACGTAATAAAGTGCGTAATAAAGTGAGTAACGATGTCGAGGCTTCGAGCACCCTAAAGGTTGTTGCTGCTCTGCAAATTCGTTGTTCATTTGGCGTTTATCTAGCGGAAGAATATGCTATTGGTTAAATGGAGTAAGGTTGGGGCGAACGGAGATAAACGAAGATGGTCATTCGTTGGATTGGCAGTGTTATGAAGAGAGTAAATCGGCGATATTCAACCATCTAAGCGAAATAGATGTAGTCGCTTTTTGTTTAAGTGACTTCTTGCTGGCTCGATAGTGCAGAGACAGCCAACTGCTGTACTGCGATGGCGCTCTAGTTCGGTATAGGCTTTGAGCCAATTACGTTGGTTTAGGTTGAGCCGTTGCAGTATCGGCGGAGCGCTGGCCTTTAAACAAGCTTTGTCCTCTCGAAATTGGCGCGCACTCCAATCCACCAGTTCAATATAATCCATCAATCGAAAGGGAATGCCATCGAGTTTTTCGTTGGTTGGATTGCCAACAAATGGATGCAGGCAAGGTGCGGTTTCTTGTTGATGGTTTAACGCCTCCAATCTGGCTTGTATCGAAGTAAATTTTGAGGTTTCTGGCGTTTTGGCAATCCCTGCTCTTAGTGGATTTAAATCAACATAAGCCATCGCTGCGGCGAGTGCTTTCTCATCCAGCAGTGCCTGACTTTTAAAGCGGCTTTCCCAAAAATGGCCTGTGCAACCTTCTTCTCTATTGGCTTGGCAGGCAATATCAAAATTGAGCTCTTTCATAAACCAGCTTAGAA
>NZ_AFWF01000215.1 GCF_000222605.1 Vibrio ichthyoenteri ATCC 700023
AAGTTCTCAGCAGAGTACAGACGGATACCATCCCAAGTTGCCCACTGTGTATCAGTATCGATGTTCATTTTGATAACACCGTAGCCGATAGACTCTTGGATTTCAGCTTCAGAAGAACCTGAACCACCGTGGAATACGAAGTTTAGAGCGTTAGGTGCAATACCGAACTTCTCTGCACAATATGCTTGAGAGTTACGTAGGATAGTTGGAGTTAGTACAACGTTACCTGCTTGGTAAACACCGTGTACGTTACCGAAAGATGCTGCGATAGTGAAACGTGGGCTGATAGCGTTTAGTTTCTCGTATGCGTAAGCAACGTCTTCTGGAGAAGTGTAAAGCTCAGATGCGTCCATGTGAGAGTTATCAACGCCATCTTCTTCACCACCAGTACAACCTAGTTCGATTTCTAGAGTCATGCCCATTTTCGCCATGCGAGCTAGGTATTGACCAGAGATTTCGATGTTCTCTTCTAGCGACTCTTCAGAAAGGTCGATCATGTGAGAAGAGAATAGTGGCTTACCAGTTTGAGCGAAGAACTCTTCACCAGCGTCTAGTAGACCGTCGATCCATGGAAGCAATTTCTTAGCAGCATGGTCAGTGTGAAGGATTACTGGAACGCCGTAAGATTCAGCAACTGCGTGTACGTATTTTGCACCCGCTACAGCGCCAAGGATTTGTGCACCTTGACCTTCAAGTTTCACGCCTTTACCAGCGAAGAAACCAGCACCGCCGTTAGAGAACTGAACAACAACAGGAGCTTTAACTTTAGAAGCCGCTTCTAGAACACCGTTGATTGAATCAGTGTTAACAACGTTAACTGCAGGAAGAGCAAATTTGTTTGCTTTTGCTACTTCAAATACTTTTTGTACATCATCGCCAGAAATAACGCCTGGTTTTACGAAATCGAAGATCTTAGACATGGGTTGTAGTCCTATTTATCTGTCGTTTTAAAAACTAAAACTAATTATTAATTTAAATTTTGCAATCGTTTGCTCACAACGCGCGCTATTCTATCAGAGAATAATGTGACTTGCAGCAAACAAGAAAGCGGAAAATTTCTCTCCCGCTTTCTTCGAATTATTTAGCGCGTGACTCTAGCATTTCAACTGCTGGAAGTACTTTACCTTCAACGAACTCAAGGAATGCACCACCGCCAGTAGAGATGTAAGAAACATCAGCTTTGATACCGAACTTATCGATAGCTGCTAGTGTGTCACCACCGCCCGCTACAGAGAAACCTGCAGACTTAGCGATTGCTTCAGAAATACCTTTAGTGCCTGCTTCGAAGTTCTTGAACTCGAATACACCTACTGGGCCGTTCCAAAGGATAGTTTTTGCGTTAGCAATGATGTCTGCTAGAACAGCTGTTGAATCTGGACCTAGGTCGAAGATCATGTCGTCATCTTGAACGTCAGCAACGTTCTTGATTTCAGCTTCAGCGTTTTCATCAAATGCTTTTGCACAAGCAACGTCAGTTGCTACTGGAATCGCACACTCTTTCATTAGCTTCTTAGCGGTTTCAACTAGGTCAGCTTCGTATAGAGACTTACCTACGTTGTGGCCTTCAGCAGCAATGAATGTGTTCGCAATACCACCGCCAACAACAAGTTGGTCAGCGATTTTAGATAGCGACTCAAGAACAGTCAGTTTAGTAGAAACTTTAGAACCACCAACGATTGCTACTAGTGGACGCTCTGGGTTGCTCATTGCTTTGCCTAGAGCTTCTAGTTCAGCAGCAAGAAGAGGACCAGCACAAGCGATATCAGCGTGCATACCTACGCCGTGAGTAGAAGCTTGAGCACGGTGAGCAGTACCGAATGCATCCATTACGAATACATCACAAAGTGCTGCGTATGCTTTAGATAGTTCTTCTTCGTTTTTCTTCTCGCCTTTGTTAAAGCGAACGTTTTCAAGAACAACAAGCTCACCAGCGTTTAGTTCTAGACCGTTTAGGTAGTCTTTCGCTAGTTTAACGTCACAATCTAGTGCGTCGTTTAGGTAGTTAACTACAGGAGCTAGAGAGAACTCTTCTGCATATTCGCCTTCAGTAGGACGACCTAGGTGAGAAGTAACCATAACTTTCGCGCCAGCTTCTAGGCAAAGTTTGATAGTTGGTAGCGATGCAAGAATACGTGCATCTGAAGTTACTTTACCGTCTTTTACTGGTACGTTTAGGTCAGCACGGATGAATACGCGTTTACCTGCTAGATCCAGGTCAGTCATCTTGATTACAGACATGATTTGTCCTCTCAAATATTAAATTAATAAAGTTTTAACTACTCGGCAGCCTTGCCAAGCCTGTGAATTCTTTAACTGATTATGGATATGGAGCTCGCTCCGATTTATTTCAAGGGAAGAAATAAATTATTTATCCGTAATCATTGGAAGCTTACTGCGCAGCTTGCATCGCTAATGCGGTATCCAGCATACGGTTTGCAAAGCCCCATTCATTATCACACCACACCAGCATTTTGACTAAATGACCATCGCTAACTCGCGTCTGGCTGCCATCAACAATGGCACTGTGTGGATCGTGATTGAAGTCCACCGATACGAGCGGCGCTTCAGTATAGTCAACAATATGACGTAATGTACACTGAGATGCATTAACAATGGTTTGATTTACGTCATTAACTTTCACATTCGTACTAATTGTGACACTTAAATCCATCGCGGTAACGTTAACCGTCGGCACACGCACCGAAATCGCTTCAAACTTGTTAGAAAATTTCGGGAATATTCTTTCAATCCCTTTGTGCAATTTGGTATCGACAGGAATGATCGACTGACTGGCTGCGCGGGTTCGGCGCAAGTCAGTATGGTAAGCATCAATCACTTGCTGATCGTTCATCGAAGAATGAATAGTGGTAATGGTGCCAGAATCAATGCCAAATGCGTCATCTAAAACCTGAATGATGGGCACGATGCAGTTAGTGGTACAAGAGCCATTAGAGACGATAGTATGTTCAGGGGTCAGGGTATGATGATTCACGCCATAGATAATGGTGTTATCAAGATCATTAGCCCCAGGGTGAGAGAAAAGCACTTTGTTGGCGCCCGCTTCGATATGCGCAAGGCCATCTGCACGGCAACCATAGACCCCCGTGCAATCAAGCACGATATCCACATCCAGATCGCGCCAGGGCAGCAGATCTATTTCACTAAGATGCAAAATTCGAATCGTATCGTGCTCACCCGCTTCGTGGTGTATGTAGAGGTGTTCTTGATCGTGGCTAATTTTTTTGGCAAATCGGCCATGACTAGTGTCGTATTGAAGTAAATGTGCCATTGCTTCAGGCTGGGCTAACTCATTCACCGCGACGACTTTGATCTGTTGGTGCTTGCCGCTTTCATACACAGCTCGCAACACATTACGACCGATCCGTCCAAATCCATTGATCGCAACTTTCAGCATAATTCCATCGCCTATCGTTTTTTAATGCAGCATCCTATTTAGTGCCACAGATACTAACCGATCTACCAGTAAAGCGCAGTAAAAGAGTGACCCGAGCCTAAACAACAATGTAATGATCCAGTGACCCATTTTATAACCATTGAATCAACTGCTTGTTTGTGCATTTATTAACCAAGTTATCTTCATCATATTGAAGCCAAAGGAGCTGGAGATGTCATCATCAAGCGATACTCACTTTTGTAAAGCATGCAATAATGAAACGCCATACAGTGAAGTATTAGTACGTAAGCCAAGCAAATACGATTCAGATCCTAGCCTTTTAGGACGAATCAAATTATTTGCGCACACCTTTATCAATGGCGGCAACTATCACGATATGGATCGATATGTCACCTGCAAAGTTTGTGGCTTAAAAGAGCTCGACAATAAAGGCCACGAGCACGAATAGCTCATCATTCTGCTACTGATAAAAAATACCGATATAAAAAAACCGAGCTCAATCGCTCGGTTTTTGTGTTTAAGACGCTATTTTTATTTAGCTAGCAAGCGGCAATTAAGCCAGTAATTCTTGCGCAGTATTCACCACGTTTTCCACGGTGAAGCCGAACATTTCAAACAGTTGCTCCGCTGGTGCAGACTCACCAAATGTCGTCATACCGATAATACGACCATCAAAGCCTACGTACTTGTACCAGAAGTCAGCAATACCGGCTTCAATCGCGATACGAGCTGTCACATCTGATGGCAATACTGATTCACGGTAAGCCGCATCTTGCTTATCAAACGCGTCGGTTGCTGGCATTGATACGATACGTACTGCTTTACCTTGCGCCGTTAGCTCTTCTGCCGCTTTTACCGCTAACTCAACTTCAGAGCCCGTTGAGATAAGGATTAGCTCAGGCTTACCTGCGCAATCTTTTAGGATGTAGCCGCCGCGAGCGATGTTCGCCACTTGCTCTGCATCACGAGGTTGTTGTGCTAGGTTTTGACGTGAGAAGATAAGCGCTGATGGGCCATCTTTACGTTCAATCGCCAGTTTCCATGCTACCGCTGATTCAACTTGGTCACATGGACGCCATGTGCTCATGTTTGGTGTTAGGCGTAGAGAAGCAATTTGCTCAACCGGTTGGTGAGTTGGGCCATCTTCGCCCAGACCAATAGAGTCATGGGTGTACACTTGGATGTTCTGAACTTTCATCAGAGCAGCCATACGCATTGCGTTACGCGCGTATTCCATGAACATTAGGAAGGTTGCGCCGTAAGGAACAAAACCACCGTGCAGAGCGATACCGTTCATGATCGCCGTCATACCGAATTCACGCACACCGTAGTGGATATAGTTACCGGCAAAATCATCCGCCGTTAGCGATTTAGAACCCGACCACATGGTCAAGTTTGAAGGTGCTAAGTCAGCCGAACCACCCATAAATTCTGGTAGCATTGCACCAAACGCTTCTAGTGCGTTTTGTGATGCTTTACGTGATGCGATGTTGGCAGGGTTTGCTTGTAGATCAGCGATGATTTGCTGAGTCTTCTCTTCCCATTGTGCTGGCAGTTCACCGTTTACACGACGTTTAAATTCAGCCGCTTCTGCTGGGTAAGCCGCTGCGTAAGCTGCGAATTTTGCATCCCAAGCCGCTTCTTTGTCTGCGCCTGCTGCTTTTGCATCCCACTCAGAGTATACGTCTGCTGGGATTTCAAATGCAGGGTGGTTCCAACCAAGGAACTCACGCGCCGCGGCGATTTCTTCAGCACCAAGTGGCGCGCCGTGACAGTCATGAGAGCCTGATTTGTTTGGTGAACCAAAACCGATGATAGTTTTAGTACAGATTAGCGTCGGGCGAGGATCTGCTTTTGCCGCTTCAATTGCAGCATTGATGGCGTCAGCATCGTGGCCATCAACCGCAGGAATAACATGCCAACCGTAGGCTTCAAAACGCTTAGGCGTATCGTCAGAGAACCAACCTTCCACGTGTCCATCGATTGAAATGCCGTTGTCATCCCAAAATGCGATCAATTTACCTAGGCCTAGCGTACCCGCTAGCGAACATGCTTCGTGCGAGATGCCTTCCATCAAACAGCCATCACCCATAAACACATAAGTGTGGTGATCAACGATGTCATGGCCTTCTTTATTGAACTGAGCAGCCAAAGACTTTTCAGCCATCGCCATACCAACTGCGTTGGTGATGCCTTGACCTAGAGGACCAGTGGTGGTTTCAATACCCGGTGCGTAACCGTATTCAGGGTGACCTGGCGTTTTAGAGTGCAGTTGACGGAAGTTCTTAAGGTCATCAATAGACAGCTCGTAACCACTTAGGTGTAGTAGAGAGTAAATCAGCATTGAACCGTGGCCGTTAGAAAGAATAAAACGGTCACGATCAGCCCACTCAGGGTTGGTTGGGTTGTGGTTTAGGTGAGAGCGCCAAAGAACTTCAGCGATATCAGCCATACCCATTGGTGCGCCAGGGTGGCCTGAGTTAGCTTGTTGAACGCCATCCATGCTAAGTGCGCGGATTGCATTTGCTAGGTGTTTACGAGAAGACATGTCTGCTCCTAAGTGCAAGTAAGCGAGTTGATATAGGGTAATTATGGGCAGTATTCTCTCAGAGCCCCTAGGGCACTGCAAACGTTTTCCCGACAAAAAAACCACAAATATTCGGATTTTACCCGCGCTTTGACTAAAGTTCTTTCATTTAACGTTTTAAAAAGCAAACGATTGGTTTCTGATTTAATACAAAAAGAGCTTGTAATTCGAACATACCAACATAAAATAGACGTCTAGATGTAGAAACACCTACATAGCTGAAGACTATTTTTGATACAGATATCGATTATCTGTCTCTACGAACAAACATGGAGTTCACATGGCTAAGCACCTATTTACCTCTGAGTCAGTTTCAGAAGGCCATCCAGATAAAATTGCAGACCAAATTTCTGATGCAGTTCTTGATGCGATTTTAGAACAAGACCCGAAAGCACGTGTTGCGTGTGAAACCTACGTAAAAACCGGCATGGTCATGGTTGGTGGTGAAGTGACAACTTCAGCATGGGTAGATATCGAAGAAATCACTCGTGAGACCGTCCGTGAAATCGGCTACGTCCACTCAGATATGGGCTTTGATGCGAACTCTTGTGCTGTTCTCAACACCATCGGTAAGCAATCGCCTGACATCAACCAAGGTGTTGATAAAGCCGATCCTAAAGAGCAAGGTGCTGGTGACCAAGGCATCATGTTTGGTTATGCAACCAACGAAACTGACATTTTAATGCCAGCGCCAATCACTTACTCACACCTGCTTGTTAAGAAACAAGCGGAAGTACGTAAGAGCGGCAAATTGGATTTCCTTCGTCCAGATGCGAAATCACAAGTTACTTTCCAGTACGATCAAGGCAAAATTGTTGGTATTGATGCTGTGGTTCTTTCTACCCAACATTGTGATTCTGTGACGACACCAGATCTACGTGAAGCGGTAATGGAAGAGATCATTAAGCCGGTACTACCTGCTGAATGGCTAAATAAAGAAACTAAATTCTTTATTAACCCAACCGGTCGTTTTGTTATCGGTGGCCCAATGGGTGACTGTGGTCTAACGGGTCGTAAGATCATCGTTGATACCTACGGCGGCGCAGCTCGTCACGGTGGCGGTGCATTCTCAGGTAAAGATCCATCAAAAGTTGACCGTTCAGCAGCATACGCGGCACGTTACGTAGCGAAAAACATCGTTGCTGCTGGTATGGCTGATCGTTGTGAAATCCAATTGTCTTACGCAATCGGCGTCGCGGATCCGACTTCTATCATGGTAGAAACGTTTGGTACGGAAAAAGTATCTCACGACATCATCATCGAAGCCGTTCGTCAACACTTCGACCTACGCCCATACGGCCTACAAGAGATGTTGAACCTACTTCAGCCTATCTATAAGCAGACGGCAGCTTACGGCCACTTTGGTCGTGAAGAGTTCCCATGGGAAGCAACAGATAAAGCCGCTATTCTGCGCGATTTCGCCGGCATTAAGTAATCACTTAACGCTACGATTCTTCAAGCCCTCGCAACTGCGAGGGCTTTTTTTATCAAGATACCAACTGAATGCCCTCTACTGACTCGCCGCTAAATTAATCCATCGCTCAATCAGCAAATAATTTGTAAATTCGACCATTGTTGCCAATAGTTAAAATAATGTTAAATATCATAAATGCACATCTAACACCGAAATTGATCGTCAACACACTGATTTTCAAACCATGATGTCGGCTAGAGCGAGTTTGATGTCCCGCCGGTTAGGCTGCCATTGAATCAACCACAACAAGAAGTGGTTACTGTGGGATACCATCAAGGAGGAGCTATGCCTCGTACCGTGAATCAATCGGACTTTAAGAATGAGCGAAAGGAAGTCCCCAACCATGAATACGCTCGAACCATACCGTGTAACCAGGTCAGTATTAGCGCGCCTTTTCATTGGCTGGCGCTCGGGCTGCATGACTTAGTTAAAATGCCCATCATTAGCGCTTTCTATGGCCTATGTTTTATGGCCGCCGCCATCGGCATTGTGCTACTGGTGCAATGGCAAGGCACTCATTTAGTTGTCATGCCGAGCCTTGTCGTCTATATGCTCATCGGCCCCTTTTTAGCGCTGGGACTCTATGACGCAAGTTGGGCAAGAGAACGCGGTCGCAATGCTAGTTTGTTCCACTCCATCAAAGCGATCAGCCGCAACTCGAGTTCCCAATGGGCATTTGCGGTGCTGCTTGCTGTTTGCATGATCTTCTGGATGCGCATTGCTGCATTGTTACACGCTCTTTATCCATCGGTGCAAGGCGCGCCATTGACTGAATTTTTGCCCTTCTTGGTCATTGGATCAATCGTTGGTTTTGTACTCGCATGCGTCGTATTCAGCCTTTCTGCGTTTTCTATTCCATTAATGATGGAGCGCCGCGTTGACATGATGACCGCGGTATTTACCAGCTTTAATGCGGTGAAAAACAACATCCCAGCGATGGTAGTTTGGGCGGCAATCATTTGCGGTGGCATCTTGATTGGTTTTGCCACCTACGGTATTGGTATGCTGTTTACCATGCCGATCCTCGGCTATGGTACTTGGCACGCTTACCATGAAGTGATTAAGAAGAAACATCACCCTTAACAGATTGAATGCTTCGCTATATGATGCAAATAGCCCAGCCATTGCGCTGGGCTATTTTTATAATGAGAGTATGGATCTAGCGTGGATAAAGAACTCAATTACCGAGCGATACGCAAAGTGGCTGATTGCATTCAACTTGCCGAACAGGCCTTTAAGCGCCCTTTTGCGCAGCCTGAGCTAAGCTATCAGTTGCGTGGCAAAGCGGCAGGAAAAGCCTATTTGCAACTCAATCAGATCCGCATCAATCCAGTTCTATTTGTCGAGAATCAAACGGCATTCTTCGACGAAGTCATCCCTCACGAAGTGGCGCATTTGATTACGTATCAAGTCTATGGCCGCGTGCGACCACACGGTTCTGAATGGAAAAAGGTAATGGAAACTGTCTTTGCGATCCCTGCACGAACGACCCATTCTTTTGCCATTAATTCCGTACAAGGAAAAACCTTTCAATATCGTTGTGGGTGCCGCGATTACCCGTTAACCATTCGCCGTCATAACAAGGTTCTGCGCGGGCAAATGAGTTACCGCTGTCAGCAATGCAACCAACTGCTCAGCTTCACTGGCAAACAACTCAGCTAACCTACCTCCGACAAACTTCAATTTACAAACTTATCATCTATAGACTGATAAATTGAGTGATATCATGAGAAAAGACATTCCTTTATAAGACTTTTTCATGCGCAAAATCACCTGTTTATTGCTGGCATTTATCGCTGGTAATGTTGTAGCAGCTCCCCCAAGTTCATTCTCTGCCGCCAAACGCGAAGCCGTCAGCATCTATAAAGATCTAGAACGCGACCTTGATTACGCCACCAGCTTCTACTGTGGCTGTGATATTAATTGGCAAGGCAAAAAAGGGGTACCTGATCTAGAAGGCTGCGGCTATAAGATCCGCAAACAAACACAAAAAGTGCGCGCGACTCGTATCGAGTGGGAGCACGTCGTACCCGCCTGGCAATTTGGTCACCAGATGCAATGTTGGCAAAAAGGGGGGCGTAAAGAATGCTCGAAGAAAAAATACCCACAATTTCGCCAGATGGAAGCAGACTTACATAACCTAACTCCGGCAATTGGTGAGGTCAACGGTGACCGTTCCAACTTCAACTTTAGCCAGTGGAATGGCGTAGATGGTGTCTCTTATGGCCGTTGTGAAATGCAGGTGAACTTTAAGCAACGCAAAGTCATGCCGCCCGATAGAGCACGCGGTTCGATTGCTCGCACCTACTTATACATGAGCCAAGAGTACGGATTTGCCCTCTCCAAGCAACAACGTAATTTAATGCTGGCGTGGAATAAGCAATACCCAGCAGAGAAATGGGAATGTGAGCGCGATAAGCACATTGCCAAAGTACAGGGCAATCATAATCCATTTGTCCTCGATGCTTGCAAAGTACGATAAATTTTACAGCGTAAAAACCACCTTGTTAGGCAGGACTAACCCTTGTTTTTTCTGCCTAACGCATCCATGTTAGTCTCTATAACTTCTATTACAGTCGGAACAGAGACACCATGCGAATTCCTCGAATTTATCATCCAGACACCATCCACCAATTGGGTGTGATTGCATTAAGCGAAGATGCGGCAGGCCACATCGGCCGTGTATTGCGTATGAAAGAAGGCCAAGAGGTGCTTTTATTCGATGGCTGTGGTGCCGAATTCCCAGGTGTCATTTCTGCCGTATCAAAAAAATCTGTTGAAGTGGAACTGACCGAGCGCATTGAACGCAGCAGCGAATCTCCTTTAGATCTTCATCTTGGGCAAGTGGTCTCACGTGGCGACAAAATGGAGTTCACCATCCAAAAATCGGTAGAACTTGGCGTGAATACCATTACACCACTTATTTCTGAACGTTGTGGCGTCAAACTCGACCAAAAGCGTTTTGAGAAAAAAATGGAACAGTGGCAGAAAATCGCGATTAGCGCCTGCGAGCAGTGTGGCCGAAATACCGTACCTGAAATTCGTCCAATCATGAAACTGGAAGATTGGTGTGCCGAAGAGTACGACGGCTTGAAACTCAATCTGCACCCTCGCGCGAAATATTCAATCAACACGCTGCCTGCACCGGTAGAAAAAGTGCGATTATTGATTGGCCCAGAAGGTGGTCTTTCAAGCGATGAAATCGCAATGACGGAACAATACCAATTTGAAGAGACGCTTCTCGGTCCACGTGTATTACGTACCGAAACCGCGGCGTTAACCGCAATTACAGCCCTACAAGTTCGTTTTGGCGACCTTGGTTAACCGGAGAAAAGCATGATTAAACTTGGCATCGTGATGGACCCTATTTCATTCATCAATATCAAAAAAGACTCTAGCTTTGCCATGATGCTAGAAGCACAACGTCGCGGCTATGAAATTCACTACATGGAAATGCAAGATTTGCATTTGGACCAAGGTGTTGCGATCGCCGACACCAAGGTGGTAGAGCTGAAAGAAGATCCGAATGGTTGGTATGAATTCAAATCAGAACAGAGCATCAAACTGGCTGATCTTGATGCGGTACTGATGCGTAAAGATCCCCCTTTTGATACCGAGTATATCTACGCGACCTACATTCTAGAGCGCGCAGAAGTGGAAGGCGCACTGATCGTTAATAAACCACAAAGCCTGCGTGACTGTAACGAAAAGCTATTCACGGCTTGGTTCCCAGAACTGACTCCAACGACTATCGTGACGCGTAAAGCGGAAAAAATTAAAGCTTTCCGTGAAGAGCATGGTGATGTGATCCTAAAACCACTTGATGGCATGGGCGGCGCATCGATTTTCCGCGTAAAAGAAAACGATCCAAACGTTTCAGTGATCATTGAAACATTGACCAATCACGGCCAAAACTACGCGATGGCGCAAACTTTTGTGCCTGATATCAGCAACGGTGACAAGCGTATCCTTGTGGTCGATGGTGAGCCAATGCCTTACTGCCTAGCGCGCATCCCAGCAAAAGGGGAAACCCGCGGTAACCTTGCCGCTGGTGGCACTGGCGTCGCACAACCACTAAGCGAGACAGATAAGCAGATCGCACTAGCAGTAGCGCCTACACTTAAAGAAAAAGGCCTGATCTTCGTTGGCCTCGATGTTATTGGCGACAAGCTTACTGAAATCAACGTAACAAGCCCTACCTGTATTCGTGAAATCGAAGCTGCATTCGATATCTCGATTACCGGCAAACTGATGGATGCCATTGAGCGCCGTCTAGGAAAATAAAGACCCCAGATGATGAGGGCTTCGGCCCTCATCTTGCTTGCACAAGCATTTGGGTAACGATAAGGCTGGATTACTTATGAATTTAACCAACCACTTTTTAGTCGCTATGCCAGGGATGAAAGATCCCTATTTTAAGCGCAGTGTTATCTATGTGTGTGAGCACAACCAAGATGGTGCAATGGGGCTCATGATTAACGCGCCAATCGAAGTCACCGTTGGCAAGATGCTAGAACAAGTCAAAGTACAGTCGGTTCATCCACAACTGAAAAGCAAGAAACTCGAAATGCCCGTACTTAATGGCGGTCCAGTATCAGAAGACCGCGGATTTATTTTGCATCAGCCTAAAGATGAATACGAATCCAGCATCCAAATGACCGACAAGATCTCAGTCACGACCTCAAAAGATATTTTGAGCGTGCTTGGAACTGAGGCCGAACCGAACCACTACTTGGTTGCGTTAGGGTATTCAGGTTGGGAAGCAGGGCAGTTAGAAGTGGAATTAGCCGAAAACTCATGGCTCACCATTGAAGCCGATCCCACAGTTATCTTTGAAACTCCGGTCACAGAGCGCTGGCAAACCGCAGTACAAATGCTCGGCATTGACGTTGCGCAGCTCTCTAGCGACATGGGCCACGCATAGCTTTAAGAACAAAGAATCAATCACTATGTCGAATAGAACAATTATGGCTTTTGACTATGGCACCAAAAGCATTGGTAGCGCCATTGGTCAGGAAATTACCGGCACCGCTTCACCACTGAAAGCATTTAAAGCCAACGATGGTATTCCTAATTGGGATGACATTGAAAAGCAGATCAAAGAGTGGCAACCAAACTTAGTCGTGGTTGGCCTGCCAACAGACCTACACGGCAAAGATCTTGAAACCATAACCCCACGTGCGAAAAAATTCGGCCAACGGCTACAAGGCCGATTTGGGGTAACGGTAGAGATGCATGATGAGCGTCTTTCTACCCGAGAAGCCCGTGCCGATCTGTTTGCGATGGGTGGCTACAAAGCGCTGTCAAAAGGCAATGTCGACTGCCAATCAGCGGTGGTGATCTTAGAAAGCTGGTTTGAGGCGCAATGGGGCGAATAATTCCCACAGCTTGGTGATGCCACCACAAAAAGAAAAATCCCGAGCTTTAACTCGGGATTTTTTATTATTCTCGCAAAGAAGCTGAGCGCTTACTCGCCCGCCACTTTCATTGACTCAAGCAAAATCGACCCCGTTTGGATCTGCGAGCGTGTTTCCACGTCACTGCCCACCGCTACGATTTGTTGGAACATATCTTTCAAGTTGCCCGCAATGGTCACTTCCGAAACCGGGTATTGGATTTCACCATTTTCAACCCAGAAGCCAGCGGCACCACGTGAATAATCACCCGTAACGGTATTTACGCCCTGCCCCATCACTTCAGTTACAAGGAAACCAGTACCAAGCTCTTTAAGCATCTGTTGGTAATCTTGACCGGTTGATTGCACAAACCAGTTATGGATGCCACCAGCATGACCCGTTGGGTCCATTTTCATCTTGCGTGCCGCGTAGCTCGTCAGTAGGTAAGTCGCCAACACACCATCAGTGATAATTTCACAATCTTTGGTGAACACCCCTTCGCTATCAAATGGGCTTGACGCTAAGCCACGCAAAATATGCGGACGCTCTGAAACATTAAACCAGCTCGGTAAAATTTGCTTACCTAAATGGTCGAGTAAGAACGACGACTTGCGATAAAGGTTACCACCACTGATCGCCATCACAAGATGTCCAAGTAAACCCGTTGCTACATCTGCGGCAAACATGACTGGGTACTTGCCTGTCGCTAAACGTTTCGCATCCAAGCGGCTGACGGTTTTCTCCGCAGCCATTTGGCCTACTTGTTCTGGCGTCCACAATTCATCTTTATGACGCGCCATGGTGTAGCTGTAATCACGCTCCATTTCACCATTCGCACCTTGGCCGATAACACAGCAACTGGTGCTGTGGCGGCTGCTAGCATAACTGGCGAGTAAGCCGTGACTGTTACCATAGACTTTCACCCCATAGTGACTATCGTAGCTTGCCCCATCACTCTGTTTAATTTTGCTGCTGTACTCAAGCGCTTGTCTTTCAGCGGCAATCGCCACTTGCGCGGCGTAATCAGGATCTGGCGTATCTGGGTGAAAAAGATCCAAATCAGGAATATCTTGCACCATAAATTCTTTTGCTGCCGGACCGGCATAAGGATCTTCAGAAGTGTATTGCGCGATGTCTAGCGCGGCTAATACCGTTTGCTGAATAGCCTTCTCACTCAAATCTGACGTAGAGGCACTACCCTTGCGTTGACCACGATAAACCGTGATACCTAAGGCACCATCACTGTTAAATTCGACGTTTTCAACCTCACACATGCGAGTTGATACGCTTAATCCAGTCGATTTGGAAATCGCCACTTCTGCGGCATCAGCCTTAACCGCAGCCATCTCTAACGCTTTAGCGACGGCGGCTTCAAGCTCAACACGCTGCTGAGCGACTTGCTCTCTTACGTCCATATTTTTTCTACATTTTCATGAGTATTGCTTCTAGGATAACAAGAATTTCGCTTTCTCCCCAAGATTCTTGTTAAAATAGAAGAAGAGATAGTCAAATAAAGGCAAAAGAGATGGCTCGTAAGAATCAAAAAGCGCCATGGGAACCGGAAGAAGAGATCATCTGGGTTAGTAAATCCGAGATGAAACGCGATATGGATATTTTGCAAAAGCTAGGCGTAGAGCTGGTCGAACTGAGTTCGTCTACTCTTAAAAAAATGCCACTAAGCGAAGATCTTTTAGACGCAGTGAAAGATGCACAGCGCTTCAAAAATGAAGCTCGTCGTCGCCAACTGCAACGCATCGGTAAACTGATGCAATACGAAGATGCAGAGCAAATTCAAGCGGCACTGGATAAAATCCGTAACAAGCATGCACAAAACACTGTAATGCTACAAAAACTTGAGCTGCTACGTGACCGTATCGCGGCTGAAGGCGACAGTGCGATTGAAGCTGTGATGACGATGTACCCAGAGGCGGATCGTCAACGCTTGCGTCAACTTGCTCGTCAAGCGGCAAAAGAGAAACAAGCGAATAAGCCACCAAGAGCTTATCGTGAGATTTTCCAAGTACTACGAACGTTGCAAGAAGCCAAAGGTTGATCTTGCTCCGCTTAATAAAAAGGCTTGCCGATTGGCAAGCCTTTTTATTTCTAGTCACACTAACTAGTGACCAGCTTTAACAAAAGCGGCCAGAGCTAAATTATGGTGCTCGGCAGACAATTGTTCGATCTTATCCGTAACCTCGACTCTACCATTGGCCACAAACGCGAAATGACTCGCGATTGAACGTGCATCACTAATGTGGTGAGTCACCATCACAACGGTTAACTGGCGCTCTTTCGCCAAGCGCTTAACCAACATCAACATCTCTTCACGCAATAAAGGATCAAGTGCCGAGAATGGCTCATCCAATAACCAAACTTGGTGCGGCTGAACAAAACAACGTGCTAAAGCAACCCGTTGCCGCTGTCCGCCAGACAACTGTTCTGGTAAACGCTCTAAATAGTCACCCACTCCAACTTGTTGAGCGGCCTCAGCGACCTGCCGCTTTTGCTCAGCACTCAGTTTTAACCCCGGGTGTAAGCCTAAACCAATGTTTTCACCGACCGTCAAATGAGCAAAGAGGTTGTGTTCTTGAAACAACATCGCCACTGGTCGTTGATGAGGCGCCTTACCAACCAATGATTGTCCCGCAGCCAAGATTTTTCCCGAAGCCGGTTCAATAAATCCAGCCAACAAAGCCAACAATGTCGATTTACCGGCGCCGCTTGGCCCCATCAGGGCCACAATATCGCCCTGATCGACCTGTAATGAAAAATCAAACGCTTCACTATGATAGTGATAGTGGGCCTGCTTTACGCTTAACATAAATCACCTTTGGCTTTTGCAGTCTGGTTAGCTTTAAACAATTTTTCGATCAAGGTAAAACACCCTACACTCAACAGCAGCAATGTCAGAGAAACCACCGCAGCCGCCTCCATCTGATAACTGCCTAATAGCTGGAACAAGTACAATGGTAAGGTCCGAAAATCACCGCCACCAAACAGCGCCACGGCACTCAAGTCACCCATGGCAAGCATAAAGCTCAACGCAAATGCATGAGCCATTGGTTTTTTCAACCCGCGCCATTCTACGACTTTAAATCGCTGCCACCCTCTCAAGCCCAGATTGGCGGCTAGATATTGGTAATTCTGCTCTATTTGTAACATCGGCTGAGAGAGGGTTTTAATCACATAAGGCAACCCCATCAGGGCATTGACCGCCACGACAATAAAATACGCCAGACTAAACACATCGGTAATATTGCGCAGTAGCAAAAATAGCCCGGTCGAAATAACTAATCCTGGTGTAACCAAAATAATCGTTCCGAGCAGCTCAATTTGATCCGCATGGCGACTTTTGCCGTTCAAGCGCAAACGACGGCTTGTAGTAAGAATCGCAATCCCCGCGCTTAAAGCAAGCACACTCGCGACCGCCGCAACTTGTAATGAAGAGAGTAACGCTTGCCAAAAACGCTGATCGCGCAATACTGAAAAAATTTCCCCATTCAAGCCACTGAGTACCACCATCAGTAGAGGAGGCACCACCAGCAACAATGCAAAACCAATCCAAAATGCATCCCAATGGCGAGAGAGACGACCATCATTAACCAAGTAACGCTGCTGGGTAACTGAACCTGCCGACACGGCTAGAGGCTTGGCAAGGCGTTGAATCGACAGTGCTAAGACACCACACAACAGCATTTGCCAAATCGCCAGCAAGGCACCAGCTTGCAGATCAAAATCAAACTTAATCGCTTGGTAGATCGCCAACTCAATGGTGGTCGACTTGGGTCCACCGCCTAACGCCATCACAGTGGCAAAACTGGTAAAGCACAGCATGAAAACTAAACCAGACACATGCGGTAACTGTTGTTGCACACGCGGCCACTCAACCCACTTAAATTTCTGCCACTGGCTCATTCCCAAGTGGGCACACAGTTTATGTTGCTCTTGAGGAATGGTATCTAATGCTTGCAGCAACAAGCGAGCAGCGTAAGGGAGATTGAAAAATACATGAGCCAACAATATACCGTTGAGACCATAAATGGAAAACGGCAAGGCTTGGTCAAATTGCACCAACCCGTCGGCAATTAGACCAGAATTGCCGTAAATCGAGAGCAAACCAAAAACGCCAACCAAGACAGGAAGCACCAAGGTAGAGCTGAACAACTTGAGTAACAGGCCTTTGCCTTTAAAGTCTCGCCTTGAAAGCGCATGGGCAACGGGTATGGCTAAACTGACACTGAGTAATGTCGAAAGAAACGATTGATAAAAACTAAACTGAGTAACGTGGCGATAGTAAGGATCTTGCCACACCTGCAATAGATTAAGCGAAGGTGCCGCATAAAATAATGCCGCCAGAGCTGAAAAGACAAAGGCCGCGATAAACATCGCGACCCACAGCCCTAATTTAGGAATACGATTCAAGTAAAAACCTTAACGCGTCAAAGCGCTTTGCCATTCACGAATCCATGCTTTACGCTGTGCGGCAATCTCATCGGCACTAAAGCTGAGCGCTTTACTTGGTATCGTCAGTGTTGCAAAACCTTTTGGTTGTGTAACATCGGTCACTGGATACATCCAGTTGCCTGTTGGCATCGCTGATTGGAATTGGTCACTTAAAATAAACTGCATGAACTGATCAGCCAACGCTTCGTTTTTGCTGCCTTTCACTTTCGCCGCTACTTCCACTTGGGTGTAATGACCTTCACTAAAATCCGCTGCCGCGTATTTAAGATCGTTTTCGGCAATAATGTGGTAAGCCGGCGATGTGGTGTATGAAAGCACCATATCCGCTTCGCCTTCTAAGAACATAGAATAAGCTTCAGACCAACCTTTGGTTACCGTAACCGTTTTTGCTGCCAGCTTTTGCCATGCCGCGGCAACATCATCACCATAAATAGACTTCATCCACAACATCAAGCCTTGACCCGGCGTTGAGGTGCGCGGATCTTGGTAGATGATGTTCAAATCATCACGCTGCTCGACCAACTCTTGCAAGCTTTTTGGTGGATTGGCCAATTTTTCTTTGTTGTAAACAAAGGCAAAGTAACCATAGTCATAAGGAACGAAAGTGCTGTCTTGCCAACCACCGGGAATCGTTACGCTGCTGGTATCAACCTTGTGCTCACTCAGTAAACCGGTCTTCTTCGCTTCGGCCATTAGGTTATTATCCAAACCTAAAACAATATCCGCTTTGCTATTGCCATTTTCTAAACGTAAACGGTTAAGGATCGACACGCCATCATCCAGAGCGACAAAATTAACATCGCAGCCACCGCATTGAGCTTCAAAGGCTTTTTCAATCGTTGGGCCAGGGCCCCAGTCTGCAGCAAATGAATCGTAGGTATAAACGGTTAGGGTATTGTCCGCCGCGAAAGCAGAAAAAGACGCGCAAGCAATCGCTAGCGTGCTAAAGGTGGTGGTTAACTTGGTGGTTTTCACTGTTCGCTCTCTCCGAGTTGAGCGGCACAGGTTTGAGGTCGGGGTTTAATTATCGCAAAATTAAATGACCAGACTCAATTCCTACGCCAGCATTATCTGGTTCAGGTACACGGGTCCCGGTCATTGACCAATCTCAGCCAGCGCATCACAGCATGGCTCCCCGATGAGTATTGATAGGATTGTAATCATTCTACTAACCCATGGCTAGCTCGATATTATTGACGTTGATCATAACCCCAGCGCGGGACTAATCCCTGCTCTATGCCCAAATGGTCAAGGATTCTCGCCACCATAAAATCGATCAAATCTTCAATGGTTTTCGGTTGATGATAAAACCCCGGAGCCGCAGGCATAATGGTCACGCCCATTTGTGACAACTTGTGCATGTTCTCTAAATGCAGGGTCGAAAATGGCGTTTCACGCACCACCAACAATAACTGACCACGCTCTTTCATCACCACATCGGCAGCACGCTCAGTCAAATTATCCGACATGCCGTGAGCAATCGCCGCCACACTGCCTGCAGAACATGGACACACCACCATCTGTTTTGGCGCAGCGGAGCCCGATGCCACTGGCGAGAACCAATCGTCTTTACCACACACCACCAATTTATCTGCATCACAATTGAGATGCGCAACTAACGTTTGGTGCGCAGCCGCTGGGCCGCTGGGCAATTTCAAACCATGTTCAGTCGCCAATACCACTCGCGCGGCAGAAGAGATCAACAGGTAAACCTGATAATCTGCCGCTAACAAGCACTCGAGTAAGCGCAACCCATAAGGTGCGCCCGATGCGCCAGTAAAGGCCAAAGTAATCGCTTTACTACTCTTGTTTGTCATGCTGTTTTAACCTGCCAGTTTCTCTAGCAGCTTGCCATGAATACCTTCAAAGCCGCCGTTACTCATCACTAGAATATGATCGCCCGGAACTGCTTTTGCCACGATCGCATCGACCAATTGATCGATATCAGCACTGGTATAAGCGGGTTGAGAACATTGCTGAGCAACCTCTTCTACCGACCATTCAATGCTCTCTGGCTGATAAAGGAAAACCTCATCGGCATGATGCAATGATGCTGCGAGAGTATCTTTATGAACACCACGTTTCATCGTCGCGGAACGCGGTTCTAGTACTGCAATGATCTTATCGCTGCCCACCTTGTTACGCAGGCCCCCCATCGTCAGTTCAATCGCGGTTGGGTGATGGGCAAAGTCATCATAAACCGTCACGCCATTCACTTGCCCTTTCAGCTCTAGGCGGCGCTTAGTATTGATAAATTTCGCTAGCGATTCACAAGCAAGATCAGCTGTTACACCAACATGACGAGCTGCCGCGATCGCCATTAGAGCGTTATCGACATTATGATCGCCAACCAAATTCCATTTCACTGTACCTTTGATTTCACCATCAAGCAGCACATGGAATTGCGAACCATCTTTGACAATCTTTTCTGCGCGCCAATCCCCTTGCTCACCGGTGTATTCGGTTTCACTCCAGCAACCACGGTCCAGCACATCGGCCAGCGCTTGATCAGCTTTTGGCGCTAAAATACGCCCGTTGCCCGGCACAGTACGAACAAGATGATGGAATTGACGCTTGATCGCTTCGAGATCATCGAAGATGTCTGCATGATCAAACTCTAAGTTGTTCATCACTAATGTGCGTGGATGGTAGTGAACAAACTTTGAACGCTTATCGAAAAAAGCACTGTCATATTCGTCCGCTTCCACCACAAAAAACATGCTTTCACCCAAGCGAGCAGAAATACCAAAGTTGCCCAACACGCCACCGACCAAAAAGCCTGGCTGATAACCGCAATCTTCGAGTATCCAAGACAGCATACTTGAGGTAGTGGTTTTACCATGCGTCCCCGATACCGCTAGCACCCAGCGATCATGCAGTAAAAACTCTTGTAACCACTGTGGTCCAGAGGTGTAACGCAGGTTGTTGTTAAGTACATACTCCACGCAAGGATTGCCGCGACTCATCGCATTACCAATCACGACCAGATCCGGCGCAGGATTCAATTGCGCAGGGTCAAAACCCTCTATTATTTCAATACCTTGAGATTCCAGCATGGTACTCATTGGTGGATAAACATTGGCATCACTGCCCGTAACCTTATGGCCTAACTGACGCGCTAGTGTTGCCGCGCCACCCATAAAGGTGCCACAGATCCCCAAGATATGAATGTGCATAAACGAAACCTTGTCCTACGCTAAAAATACCACTTCATTATGGCGATAAAGCCACTAAAAGCGAACCGTTTTGATCACTCTATTGCCAATTGAATCGACCTATTTCGCCTTATTCGCGCACTTTTCTATTCCCTCTATCATGGCAAAACACAATGTAAATAAATTGGGATCTCAAGCAGTTAGTTTATTACCCATAAAAAGATCTACGTCTTACACTTATCTAGGGAGTTTTTAATCACTGAGCAAATCCTCCCTATTGCACTGGATCACTAGAAATCCATCACTCAAGCCCAATGTATTTAGCTGACTAAAAGGAAATATCATGTCTGGAATGCGCACCCTTGGCGAATTCATCGTCGAGAAACAAGCGGACTTCCCTCACGCAAGTGGTGATCTCTCATCGCTGATCTCTTCGATTCGCTTGGCGGCCAAGATCGTTAACCGCGAAATCAATAAAGCAGGTTTAGTAGACATCACTGGCGCTGTCGGTACTGAAAATGTACAAGGTGAAGCACAACAAAAACTGGATGTTTACGCCAACGACAAATTTAAAGCCGCGTTAGAGGCTCGTGATCAAGTTTGTGGCGTCGCGAGTGAGGAAGAAGACCAAGCGGTGGCGTTCAACAAAGAGCTGAATAAAAACGCTAAATATGTGGTATTGATGGACCCTTTGGATGGTTCCTCCAATATTGATGTCAATGTCTCGGTTGGCACCATATTTTCTATTTATCGTCGCGTATCTCCAATTGGTACCCCACCGACTGAAGAAGATTTCCTGCAACCGGGTAACAAGCAAGTCGCAGCCGGCTATGTGATCTACGGTTCCTCTACGATGTTGGTGTACACCACAGGTAATGGCGTCAATGGCTTCACCTACGATCCATCGTTAGGCACTTTCTGCCTATCTCATGAAAATATGATGATCCCGGATGATGGTCAGATCTATTCTATCAATGAAGGCAATTATTTTCGTTTCCCGCAAGGGGTAAAAAAATACATTAAATATTGCCAAGAAAACGATCCACAAACCCACCGTCCATACACGTCGCGTTACATTGGTTCACTGGTGGCCGATTTTCACCGTAACCTGCTCAAAGGTGGCATCTATCTATATCCAAGTACGCAAAGCCACCCACAAGGTAAGCTGCGCTTATTGTACGAATGCAATCCAATGGCTTTCATTATCGAACAAGCTGGTGGCTTAGCTTCGGATGGCGCACAACGTATCATGGATCTAAAACCCACAGAGCTGCATCAACGTGTGCCGTTTTTTGTTGGTTCAAAAAACATGGTGAAACAAGTTGAGATGCTGTTGGAATTACATCCCGACTAAATATAAAAAAGCGCCGCGAGGCGCTTTTTTTCCATCTAAACTGACAACAGTTTGTTTACATTAAAGGCTATTTACCTATATGGTAATAGATGCATTTTTAACCAAGCAACTAAAATATAAGGATATTACTCATGAGCTTGAATGATGTACCTGCTGGTAAATCTCTACCGGATGACCTGTATGTCGTGATCGAGATCCCTGCCAACGCAGACCCGATTAAATATGAAGTAGACAAAGATTCTGGCGCGGTTTTTGTGGATCGTTTTATGTCTGCGCCAATGTTCTATCCATGCAATTACGGCTATGTAAATGATACCTTATCGCTTGATGGCGATCCGGTCGATGTATTGGTTCCAACCCCTTACCCATTGATGCCGGGGTCGGTCATTCGCTGTCGACCTGTGGGTGTGTTAAAGATGACCGATGAATCGGGTGAAGATGCGAAGGTGTTTGCCGTACCGCACAGTAAACTATCCAAAGAATACGACCATATCCAAGATGTAGATGATATTCCTGAACTTCTCAAAGCACAGATCACCCAATTTTTTGAACGCTATAAAGAGCTGGAAGCGGGTAAATGGGTCAAAGTTGATGGTTGGGCCGATGTTAAGGCTGCAAGACAAGAGATCCTCGAATCTTATGAGCGTGCTCAAAAATAGCCATTCACAAAAGACAAAGCCAGCATTGCTGGCTTTGTGGTTTTATCGCATCAATCAGGTTATTCCGTAACTACCAAGATTCGTTACGGCCATTGTTGTAATCACTGCGAAAAAACGGATCAACATCATCACAGATGCCAAGGTATGGCTGACCAATACGACCTAGCATGTAAGCGCTTTGCGAACAGTACTTTTCTTTACCCACCGCGTAACCGGCCTGATAAGCTTCAAATAACTCATCAGTAAACACGCCAGACTGGTCGAGCTCTGCCAATTTTTGTTCGCTCTGCAATTGGTGGCCTTTTATCGCTTGCTGGCGGCCATAATCTTGCCAAGCTTCCGTGGTATTCGGAATTGAAATCGGTTGAGCTGCGCAACCCATTAATACGCTGCACATCAACATCACTTTCCACTTCATATTACCTCCTAACATGCATTATTGAACGCCATCTCTTACCAGCGTCTGCATCATTGTTTGGTCATTATACCCGCTGACACCAGTCACCTGATGCAATCACGATATCCAATTGTGAGGCATCTTGATAAAGATAAATCCAAGCTTCACCAAATGGCGTCGCTATCAATTCTCGGCGATATTCAACCGGTACATCTTCGAGCTGATCAAGAGCTTGTAAGGTCGCGTCATCAACAAGGTAAACCTCACCAAAAATAACTTGGTGTCCCTCTACTACGGCTGGATATGTTCCAAGATCATATAAGGCGTATTCAGGTAAGGTTTCATGGCGTCCCAACAACTGCCCATGACGTAAAAAGTGATGATTACTTTCGTTCTCACGTAGCGTGCCATAAACAAATACTAAATGCTGCACTTCATCGTTCTCCTTACGTTGGTCATTTTATTGATAAGATCTCAAAGCGTCAGTCTAGTTGAATTCAAACTGGTAAAGCAGATCAACCGCGCTGTCTAAACCGGAAACAACTTCCAGATAAAGATCCGTCATCAAGCGATAACGTACCGTGAACTCACCGACAGAATCAAAAATACCGACCCCATATTTAACTTGTAAGCCCGGTAAAACGTAGCCACTTACGGTGACTTGAGAATCATCCCCTGAACCTGCGGTATCCAGCTGTAAATCCTGTACACCGAAGGCTTGGCCTATTTCTCCAACCACTTTACCGCTTTTGGCTAAACTCAAACCAATCAAGGTGGTCGTCATAGCATTGCCACCTGATTCACCATCAATATCTTGACCTCTCAATAGATAAGATAGCGCATTTGCTTGCGGCATGGCGGGATCAGAGAAAATCGTCAGTTGTGGTTCATCGGCAGGACCAACGACTTTCACCCCAGCGGTGACATCATCTTGTGTATTGTCTGGGTTACGGATTGCGGTAATTTGCACATAAGGTTGATCAACCGGACCATTCATCAAAATCTTACCTTCTTCAATCAGCAAATCTTGACCAAATGACTGATAAGAACCATCGGTAATGTTGACCTCGCCGGTGACAAAAGGACCTTTGTTCTTCTGAACCACCTTAAGATCACCCACTAAACCACCCTCTAAGCCAAACGCGGATAATTTGAAGTCATCGCCAATCTTAATCTTAATATTGGTTTCCACGGCAAACGGCACCGTAGCGTCACTTTCAATCGGCTCACCTTTGCTATCCACCAGCACTAAGTCTTTAGAGATACCGACCGCACTTGGCGGCAATTCATCAATCACAATTCGCCCCCAAGGAAGGGCAATATTGCCATCAATTTTCGCTAAATTCGGCTGGGCTGAAATCGTCATATCCGGGATCACTTTGATCCGCACCATCGGCGGTACATCCACTTTTAATTCATCGGCAAAAACACGAACATTGGTGCGCCAATCTTGCAGATCTTGCCAATCACCGTCGCCGGTCAAATTCAATTCACCATCTGGGGTTTGAATCGCAGCTTTCAACCTCGCGTTATAACCTGAAAAATCGATGCTTAAGCGGCCGGAATCAACATCAATTGGTGAGATATCCCCATGCAGCAACATATCATCAATCACAAATTGCCCTTTGACCTGTGGATGCAATAATGGGCCTGAAAAGCTTAGATCGGTCTCAATATTTGATTTTAGTTGGCTGTACTCACCCACTAAGACATTGAGAAAATCAAGATTGAACGTACTCAACGCTAAACGGCCTTCCATCTGCTTATCTTGCGCCGTGACATCAGGAATAGTGACCTGACCGCTAACATCGCCATTATCGGTGACATCAAACAGCCAATCGGCTGCCAGTTTATTATTGGTCATGTCAGCTGTGATTTTGACACTGTCCCAGCCAAACACTAACGGCTTTTCCAGTAACTGCTTCACTTGGCCTTTAGGCATCGTGATCGACGCTTTCAATTCAGGCGCTTGCTTAGGTGCCCACTTAGCCCATACAGAGCCTTCCACCGATCCGGTTAACTCGGTCTTCTCTGGCATAAACATAGATAGCTGAGTGAAATCAAATTGCTTGATTGATAATTGCGCCTCACCGCTTTCACCAACTTCAATGTCTTTATCCAGACATACTGAGCTATCATTTTGTTGCCAGCAATGCGCTCCTACCGCCGCCATATTACTTGCAAAATCAAACTTAACCGCCGTGGCTTGATTGAGAGTCCAATCACCTTGTTGTGAGCGAATCATCATGCGAGCCAACTGACCTTGCCAAACCAAATTGGGTTTATCCGTTAAATTACCGCTGATCGCTAAACTGCTGGACACTAGTTTGGAATTAACCTCTAAGCTCAACTCATGTGCGTCTTGGTTACCGCCAATATTCAGCTCAACATCATCAATCACGTCATCTTGATACTGGATATTTTCAGCCGTTAGATTCACTTGACCATGAGGCAAGGGCAACGGGATGACGTCTCCCTTTAAGCGCACACTTTTTACTTGTGCTTCACCACGCCAATCAATGTCATTGACAGCAAGGTTAACGCCAACTTCAGGCTCACTCATCTTACCGCGTAAACTCAAATCCCCCATGGCTCGACCTTTCAGATCAGGGATAGACTTAGCCAATTCAGGCAGATTCAAGCGCACTTCCATATTCCATTGCTGCGCAAGCTGACCTTTTGCTTCAATCTGATTTGGGCCATGGGAAAGCACCAGTTTAGGGGTTTCAAGTTGAATATCCCCTTGGCCTTGTGGATCGGATGCTTTGAGTGAGCCCGCAACATTAAGTGGGTATTGGCGCAAAATACCATCGATATCAAGCATGGGTAGATTAACTTGCCAACCACCTTGCTCAGTTAAGGCACCATCAGTTTGCAACGCGCCACTGAGATTGCCTTCCGCTTGTGGCCACTGCAACCCAGGTTGAATATTGGATAGCTTCAAATCGGCAGCCCAATTGATTGGCGCTTGCCAGTTGGCCATCGCCGAACCTTTAACCGAACCGCCCAGCGTATCAACAACCAATTGCGAGAGATGAATTTCGGATAGATCACCTTTACCCTTGAGGTTCACATCAACTTCCGGAATCGCTTTTCCTTGCGCAGAGGCATTAAGATCCAGTTGATAACCATCCAACGATCCTTGAGCATTAAACTGTGCAATCGCCGCTTGATAATCCGCATCACCCTTTAATGGCCATTGTGCTTTCGCATTACTGACCGCTAAATGAAAAGGCATCACAGGATCTAAAGGTTCAAGATCGGCTTTAATATCAGCTTCAACGAGCTGACGTAATTGAGCATCAAGTTTCAGCTTTTCGACACTACCGCTCGCTTTTAGTTGTAGCTTCTGCCCTTTAACCGGATCGATATTCAATAACGCATTCAACTTAAGATCCAGTGGGTAGCCCTGTGACAAAGTCACCTCACCATTTAGATCTGCGGTCACTTGTGGCATTTCTAATTCTAACTGCGTCACTTTGATGCTTGATTGGCTCGCCAGCGCCTTTAAACCTAGGTGATGGATCACCACTGGCTCAGCTTGCTCAAGTTTAAAATTCGAAACATCAAGACGTGTCACATCAATCGACAGAGGTAGAACGACATCCGGTAGGATGATCGGTTGTGGATCACTTACGTCGGCGGTTTGGGGGGGAGGGCTGTCAGGAGTAGGATCTAAGGTAACAATGCCGCCATCAAAAACGGTTTTATTGATACTCAGGCGATTACCTTGGAAGATCAAACCGCTGGCAAACGTATCCCAGCTGACCTGATTTCCTAACACATCAAGCGCGACATCTTGCAACAATATTTGCCCAACACGTATCGGTAAAGGAGCGGTAATTAAACTATCGCTTGTTGTTTCTGGCTCCGCGCTCGTTTGTGAGGGTGGCAATTGCGGCATAGTAAATTGCACACCTTGTATCGCGATCTCATCAATACAAACACTGGGCTCGGTAAAGCAGGCAGGCTTTATTGCTAAAGTGAGCGCGTTGACCTTGGCATCAATGTGCAACGAGTCATCTTTAAACGCGACATCATTTAAAGTAAAACGCGGAAAAATTGAGCCTTGATGGGAACCAATCGTCAATTGCGGGACAAAGCGATCCGCAGCCCAAACCGCCAAACTCAAGCCCGGTTTGGAGAACAATAAAATAGTTAGCGCCAGCAACAATGCTGACACTAAACCGAAAACAATCAAAGAAAGCCATTTTGACCACTTTAATACCACTTTGGTCATAACTCAGGCCCTAAAGTAAAGTGTACTTGGAATTCATCTCCCGGTTTGGCATCTAGACCCCAAGCAAAGTCGAGTCGAACAGGGCCAACAGGCGATGCCCAGCGAACCCCTACACCTACACCACGTTTAAAATCTGGGGTTTTATTGAAGGCATCACCGTAGTCATAAAACATCGCCCCCCACCAATTGCCCACCACTCGATACTGATATTCCAATGATGTGGTTGCAATGTATTTTGCCCCGGTCAATGCGCCACTCGAATCTCGCGGCGAGATCGATTCATACCCATAGCCGCGTAAATTATTGTCACCACCAGCGAAAAAACGCAGCGAAGGCGATAGCTTATCCAATTCATCAGTCACATTGGCACCGCCGTCAATACGGAACAATCCGCGATGATTATCGCCAATGCTACGTATCCAAGTTGTCCCCGCTTGTATGCGGAACACTCGGGTCTCTGATAAGGCTTTCGGATCGCCATACTCAATGGTGGCACTCTGGCGATCTCCCCACATCGGCATCGATCCTCCCCGCGATCGAGTACGGGAAAAAGAAATACCGGGTAGTAAGAACTGCGCATTATCATCTTGAATACCCTGCTCATAGTTCTCTAAGAGATAGCGGATAAACAGCGTTCTATGCCAACCATTATCAAGGGTCCAATGGCGCTCTAACGCCAGATTCGATTCCAAACTCTTGGTATCACGATTGTCGACGTTTTTCATTCCGTATTGGATGCGATAGTACTCATTGAGTACATCATCCAATGGAATTCGATAACCGGCTGTGATGGTTTGCTCTGGTTTTGACAGCGAAAAACTACTATCAAAACTATGACCACGAGAATTCACCCATGGTTTTTTCCATTTTAGGGAACCTCTAACGCCCACATCGGTGGAATAACCAATACCCGTCTCCAGCTGGTTTTTCGCTTGTGGAGCCAATGAAACTTTTACCGGTAGCTCACGCCCTTGGCCAAGATGACTTAAGTCTGGCTCGACAAACACCGACGAGAACCAATCTGTATTGGATAGATTTTGGTTATATATGCCTATATCGGTGACCAAATAAGGATCACCCTTTTGATACGGTTCTAGGGAATGAACACGGTCTTCTTCAATTTGGCTACCCGTAATGATGGTTTCGCCAAAGTGATAACGGATACCACTATCAAAATGCAACCGTATATACGCTTGGTTTAGTTCCGGCGAAACCTCTAAACGGCTAAGGTCAAAATCCCCTTCAAAATAGCCTTTTTGCAGCGCAAGATTACGAATACCAGACTTTAACGCATCGTATTCGCCCTGATTGAGCCGTTTACCGACTTTCAAACCACTAAGTGCAACTAAAGCCGCGAAATCTTTATCTTGCTTGGCTTCACCCGTAAATTGAACATCCAACTGAGTCACCAGTATGGGTTTGCCCGGCGTAACATCCACGATCAGATCCTGACCATCTTTCGATACGCTAAACTCAAATTGTGGATGATAGTAACCAAGCGCATTGAGCGCTTCGGTAATGCTGCGCTCTAAGCGAGATTGAAAACGAAGTGAAGTATCGTATTCCTTTTGAGGAATCGAGGTTAAATAGGCATCAACGTTACTTTTAATTTTGCCCTTTAAGCCTCGGATCGACAGGTCCACATCCGCCACAGCCACAAAGCTGGGCAGACACAGTAAAGAAATCAGAATGACGAGAGGCTTTTTAAACATGCAGTATGAACGTTATTAATTCGTATTATTTATATTAAATGATAACGTTAGTTGTTGATTTAGTCTGTATGAAAAACGTCAAATTCACGGTCTTCTTCTAAGGACAAGCGCTCAAGGACACTCAATATGCTAGATAAACAAACTCTCATCTCTGCTGAATTGGCTTTACCCGGTCGAGATACACCGCTACAAATCGAAGACCAACACTTCGTCAACCACTCCCAATTGTCAGCTATGCCACAAGAGAACGAACAACAAGTTTTGTTCGGTATGGGCTGTTTTTGGGGCGCAGAGCGCCTCTTTTGGCAGCTCGATGGCGTGGTAAGCACCTCGGTCGGCTACGCCGGAGGTTACACGCCAAATCCAACCTACGAAGAAGTCTGTACTGGTCATACTGGCCACACTGAAGTCGTCAGAGTAGTTTATAACCCCAACATCCTCACTTTTGAACAACTGCTCCACCATTTTTGGGAACAACACAACCCAACTCAAGGCATGCGTCAAGGTAACGATTTAGGTAGCCAATATCGTTCTGCGATTTATGTTTATAGCCAAAAACAACTTGAACATGCTCTCGACTCAAAGCAACGCTATCAAGCCTTACTTGGTCAGCCAGAGGTCACCAGCGAAATCGACTTTGCCAAAACCTATTATTTTGCTGAAAGTTATCACCAGCAATACTTAGCGAAAAATCCAAATGGCTATTGTGGTCTTGGTGGGACAGGAATTTGTTTTCCGCCACAAGATAACGTTTAAGCCCCGCTTTCACCAATGGTCTGGCTTCTTGGACTAAAGTTTGAGTATATACTTTAGATTCGTCAGCCAAGCATGACTTAACAGGAAGAAAATAATGAACAACAAAACGCTTATCGCTCTCGCTATTGCTGCTTTACCTATGTTTGCTAATGCGCACAATTTAACCATCGGCAAACCGGTGCCAACTGTGGATGTCGCCAGTTACGGTGAAATACTAGTGCAAGATAACGATACGATTTACCAAACATGGAATAGCGAGGCAATGTTAGGCAAGGTACGCGTTATTCAAGCGATTGCGGGCCGCAGTCATGCAAAAGAAATGAATGCACCATTGATGGCCGCCATTACCGCATCACAATTTCCAGCCGAAGACTACCAAACCACGACCATCATCAACCAAGATGATTCAATTTGGGGGACGGGATCTTTCGTTAAATCTTCAGCACAAGACAGTAAAACCGAGTTTCCATGGTCTTCAATGGTCCTAGATGAGAACGGCGTAGTCGCGGCAAGTTGGGATTTAAAAGCAGAATCTTCAGCGATCATCGTGCAAGATAAACAAGGTAAGGTGTTGTTCGTAAAAGAAGGCGTGCTGTCAGAAGATGAAGTGCAACAAGTCCTAGCACTTATCGCACAAAACCTCTAATCGAACAATTTAGCACTTAAAGTTTTAGTCGGAGTTGTTATAGTATAACAACTCCGTTTTTACTTTTGATGGTCACTATGCACCGCTTTGGTTTATTATTTCGATGCAAAATGATGGTTGTACTTAGTACAGTCATGCTGCTGCTATGGACCAATTTCGCGGTTATCCACCATCAATTAGATCTCGATCTTCAACATCATGAGCACCATCACTGCCAGCTATTTGCTAGTGTTGTGCATGGCGCCAAGTCAAGCCCACTCACTCTACCAATCGCCAATAGCTCAGAGCCTCCACCTTCGCTTGCTGTATACCACTACCTAGAGGCTCCAGTGATTGCGCAAATTGCGCGAGCACCACCTAAGCTTATCTAAAACAATACATTTCATCTTTCATACCTAACATGATTTTAGGTATCTCAATACTCACAACTTTCCTGTGGGTATTAACACATGTTTTGATAAGTTCTAGGATAATAAAATGAACAAATTTTCTCCGATTGCTCTCGCTCTAGGTTTGGTATTGGCTCATACAGCTAGCGCTGAAGAGGGTTTTCGCCAGCATGATGCTCATGTCCATGGCGAGGTTGAATTCAACATTGCACAAGATACGAATGAGCTGTTAGTAGAAATCACCGCTCCCGGTGCTGATGTGGTTGGTTTTGAGCATGCTCCAGAAAACGAGGCTCAAAACCAAGCGCTTGCTAAGGCAATTGCTCAACTGGAAAAGCCAAAAGAAGTACTTACTCTTTCGTCATCTGCTCAATGTGAAATCGAGCATGTCTCAGTGCGCCACACGTTAGGTGAAGATGAGCACCACGACCACGACCACGACCACGACCACGACCACGACCACGACCAGCATGATGAAAAAGCCCATCATCAAGCGCAAGAAAAACATCATGACCATGATGAACATAAAGATCATGCTGCTCATGAAGATCACGCCAGTCATGGTGAATTCACCATTGAATACCACTACCAATGCGACCAAATTGACGATCTAGACCAAATCGATACGCAATGGTTTAGCCTATTTCCAAGCACAGAGAAAGTACACGCGAATGTGCTGACTGACACTGAGCAAAAAGCGCTCGACTTAAGCCCAAAAAACAGCACGATTAAGCTGTAAGTCATAAGAGAGCTTGGCACCAAGGCCAAGCTCTACTTGTTCTCGATATTGATTGGAATACTCAATGGACAACACCTCACAATCAAAGGTGATAGACCTCAGCCAAGTGCATTTTTCATGGCCAGGTAGTAATAGCCCTACGCTAGTCATTGAAAAACTAGAAGTACGTCGTGGCGAACATTTATTTATCAAAGGGCCAAGTGGCTGTGGCAAATCCACACTACTGGGGTTGTTAACGGGGATTAATCACCCCCAGCAAGGTTCGCTAACCATTCTCGGAGAGGACCTATCTCAGCTTAGTAGCCGGCAGCGCGATCGCTTCCGCGCAGACAACATTGGTTATATCTTTCAACAATTCAACCTACTGCCTTATTTGAGCGTGATTGAAAACGTGATTCTTCCTTGCCAATTCTCAGCGCAACGCAAGAGCCGCGTCAGCACGGATTTAAAACCTCAAGCGCAAGCCTTGTTGAGCAAACTACACCTTAGCCCATCGCTGCTGCATAAGCCCGTCGTGGAACTCAGCATCGGTCAGCAGCAACGCGTCGCTGCCGCTCGTGCTTTAATGGGCAATCCACCGTTGATCATTGCTGATGAACCAACCTCATCGCTCGATCACGACAATCGCAGCGCTTTTATCGAGCTACTGCTCGAACAAGTAAATCAAGTTAACGCCACCTTGGTTTTTGTCAGCCATGATCCAACTCTCGAAGCGCTGTTTGATCGTAGCGTGGATCTACACCACATCAATCAAGCAGGAGAGCAAGCATGAGCCCAACCTTGATGTTAGCGTGGAAGAGCGTCAACAATCGACGCTTAACGGCCTTTCTGACCATTTTGACTGTCGCGGTATCGCTGGTTTTACTGCTTGGCGTTGAGCGGATTCGCACCCAAGCGAAAGCCAGTTTTGCCAATACTATTTCGGGTACCGACCTGATTGTTGGCGGACGTTCAGGGCAAGTGAATCTATTGCTCTACTCCGTATTTCGGATTGGCAACGCCACAAATAATATTGATTGGAAAAGCTATCAAGAATTCAGTCAACACCGCGCGGTCGATTGGACCATTCCGTTATCTTTGGGAGACTCTCACAAAGGGTTTCGTGTATTAGGCACCAACCAAAGCTATTTTGAACACTATCGCTACGGCAATAAGCAGGCGTTAGAACTTAGCCAAGGCAAACCATTTGACGGCTTATTTGAAACGGTGATTGGTGCCGATGTGGCGAAGAAACTTGGCTACCAAATTGGCAGTGAAATCATTATTGCACACGGAATTAGCGATGTTGGCTTTAGTCGCCACGATAATTTACCGTTTAAAGTGGTCGGTATTTTTGCGCCAACCGGCACTCCGGTCGATAAAACCGTGCATGTCTCGCTCGAAGCGATTGAAGCCATTCATGTTGGTTGGGAATCAGGAGCACGCCTTGGTCAAACGCCAAGCGCTGAATCTTTAGCAAAAGCAGATTTTACTCCCAATCAGATCACTGCAATGTTGGTCGGGTTAAAATCTAAAATTCAAACTTTTGCCTTACAGCGTCAGATCAATACCTACCCGCAAGAACCGCTAAGCGCTATTTTACCCGGCGTGGCCTTACACGAACTATGGGGCATGATGTCCGTTGCCGAACAAGCTCTGATGGTAGTCTCTGGCTTTGTTGTGGTGGCAGGTTTATTAGGTATGCTTTCCAGCTTACTCACCAGCTTACAAGAGCGACGCAGAGAAATGGCGATCTTACGAGCCATGGGCGCCAGACCGAGACATATTTTCAGCTTACTGATCTTAGAAGCAAGCGTGCTGACCTTTGTCGGCATTCTGGTCGGCATCATTTTACTTTATGGCTTGCTAGCATTAGCGGGGCCTTTTGTGACCCAAAACTACGGCATTCAACTACCTTTAGTCATGCTGTCCTACTATGAACTAGGCCTGATCGCAGCTGTCCAATTTGCTGGAACCATGATAGGCATTTTCCCTGCGCTACGAGCTTATCGTCAGTCTCTAAGCGATGGAATGACAATACGAGTGTAATAATGAAAAAAGTCTTTGTATTACTTTGCTGGACATTGAGTTTAGCCTTGCCAACGTATAGCGCAGCGAATGAAGATATGTTGACCTTAGATTGGATAGATTTGATCCCTGAGAATGAACGTAATCAATTTGATTCCGTCGGCATGCCGATCATTAGTGATCATAGTGGCGCGGCAATGCAGCAATCAACACTAGGCTCGGTTAGGCAAGAGCTTAATGGCAGTCAGGTCAAAATCCCGGGATTTGTCGTTCCACTCGAAGGTGACGATGAGAAAATCACCGAATTTCTATTAGTACCGTACTTCGGCGCCTGTATTCATGTTCCACCACCACCACCCAATCAGATTATCTATGTGAAATTTCCACAAGGGGCTCCGATCCAACAGCTTTGGGATGTGATCTACGTGATAGGCACGCTCAAAACAGAAACGCTTAGTCATGAATTGGCGGAAACCGGTTATATGATTGAAGGGAGTGCCATCGCAGAATACGATGATTACTAAGCCGCATTAAGCTATCTGACTCGCGCCACAACACAGCGCGAGTAGCATGACTCGTAATGAGCAAAATTTAACAAACAAGCAACCTATTCATTGCCCTAAAAATCTCAGCGACTAGATTAAATACCTAGATAAATAGACTAGCACGGCTAAGTAAACGAAGAGTAATAAGGCAATTGATAGGTGCTTTCTGAATTTATTCTCTTTGGAATATCTCATAAGCCCCTCATTAATTGATAACAACTTTAACAAATTGTTATCAATGGTGGTAGTGAAATTTTACCGTTAGAGGGCTAAATTAAATTTAAGATGACTTGAACACAAAGCAACAAAATCCCTTTCCCTGCAAATTAGAATACATTGGCCCCAACCACTGTATTGCTTAATCTAGCGTACAATAACTTCAAACAAGATCGAGATAACTCACATTAGTTTCTCTAGCGAGCTTTGGTGTAAAAAGGTACAGTTATCACTAAGTCTATGTGGGTGAAGGGAAACCTATGTCTGAGAATTCTAATCCAGTAATTATCGAGCACGAGCCTAGCCAAGAAAGCCGTCACGACAAAAAATCTAACTATGTTAAAGACAGCTCGAGCCGCGTACTGCATATTGCTCAAACTCATGGTCTAGATGCCCTATTACAAAAAGAATCACCACAAAAACCCGCCCTAGAAAGAGCTTTGTTGCGCGATCGTCGCCGTCGTGAACAACGCCAAAAAAACTTAGAGCAGATTTTAAAACTGGCTTACACAGCATGCAGTGATGAGACAGCTGGCGAGCCGGATCAAGATTGGTTATACCGCTTCTTTGATATGGCCCAAGAGGTTCACAACCCTTCAATGCAGCGCTTGTGGGCACAAGTCTTTAAACGTGAAGTCACTAACCCTGGCTCCACCTCGATGAAAGCGCTTAAAGTCTTGCAAGATATGACTCCGAAAGAAGCGCAAATTCTCCAACGCGCGGCTTCACTTGCCTGTAGTTTTGGCCACGACAGTAGCCGCAAACTTTTAATTGGATTCCGGGCTCAAGGTGGCTTGTTCAGTCTTGGTAAACGTACTCTCACCACCAATATTAATCTGGGTAATTATCAACTGCCCTATTCAAGCCTATTGGTACTGTTTGAGCTCGGTTTGATGCACGGTACTGAACTGGAATCAGGTGAGATTGATTTAGAGTCCCCGCTGCCATTAATTTACCAAGGTAAGAATCTTGCGCTGCAAGTGCATAGCAAAGGAGTGCGTTTACTTTACTACCGTTTTACGCCAACCGGAAACGAGCTATGTAAACTGCTCGGCAATAAACAAAATAGCCAATATTACGATCAATTGATTGCGATGCTTGGACAAAAATTCTCAGTACAAACGGAAACGAAAAGCACCATTCATCACGCGGTCTAAAGCGAGAAGCGAGAAGCGAGAAGCGAGAAGCGAGAAGCGAGAAGCGAGAAGCGAGAAGCGAGAAGCGAGAAGCGAGAAGCGAGAAGCGAGAAGCGAGAAGCGAGAAGCGAGAAGCGAGAAGCGAGAAGCGAGTAAGCGAG
>NZ_AFWF01000214.1 GCF_000222605.1 Vibrio ichthyoenteri ATCC 700023
GTTAAAGAGCTTTTCTAGCGGAACCAGCATTTCAATACCGTGTCGCTAGGGGTGCGTATCTTACGCTTCCCGATTTGAGAGTCAAGCGTTTTATTCAAACTTTCTTTTCTCTCTTTACCAACTGGGTTTGTGACTTCCGTCTCATTCCCTGTCGATGGAGCGGCATTATAGGGAGGTTGAGACACATGACAAGTATTATTTGGAAAAAAGAATTTGTTTGCCTAAAAAGCCAGCAAAATGCATAAAATAGAATAAAATTTCAACATTTGAGTCATGTCACATCAATGAATTGGAAAAAAGCCAACCATATACGTAAGATTCATGTGTCTATATTGTTAATAGTAGATAGTTAATTTCCTCTGACCTAGAAGTAGTATTCTGATTATGAGTTCAAATAAATCAATCGTTATGATGATCGCCCTTGCGGTACTGGGTGGAATCATCTTCTCGCAGGTAGACATCTCCCCTGCAATTAGTTTTGTTGTTGGTGTTTTGGCTTCTGCTTTTGTTCTTAAATTTTCCAACACGACAACGGAAGCCGTACCACTTAGTGATCCAGCTACGAAAACACTGTACGTCGGTAATCTGCCTTATAAGGCAAATGAATCACACGTTAAGGAAGTTTTTTCGAAACACGGTGAGGTTTTTGCCGTACGCCTTATGAAAGATAAACGTACCGGTAAACGACGTGGCTTTGGGTTTGTCGTAATGGCAGCCTCTGACGCAGAGACGGCCATCGCAGCCTTAAATGAGAAGGATTATATGCAGCGCACGTTAAAAGTACGTATTGCTAATGAGCCTAAGACTCAAGAAGAAGAGGACGAACTGAGTTAAAGCCAATTTTAGCTAACGCTCTATTCAGCGCTTCTTCTTCCCAAGGTGGAGCGCTGGAATAGATATTCCGACATCCCATACTCTCTTCTTGCTTTTCAATACGCAGTAGCTCTTGCACGCGACGCGCGATAGCAACCCCAGAATCCACCAGCAATACCTGACTTCCAAGCACGATTTGGATTTCTTCTTTTATAAGAGGGAAATGAGTGCAACCCAATACAGCTACATCAATCTTATTCTTTAGCGGCGCAAGAAGTTCTACCATCTCTTCTATATTAACGCGCTGCCCTCTTAGTTTTTCTTCTGCTATATCCACTAGACGCGTCAAACCGAGCATTTCAACGGGTTTGCTTTGCGAAAAGTCACGAATAAGATCATGAGTGTATTCGCGCTTTACCGTTGCTGGTGTCGCGATTAGTCCTATCGCTTTATTGGCAAGATTTGAGGCCGGCTTAATAGCTGGAACAACGCCAACCACTGGAATAGATAACTTTGCTCGCAAAGAAGGAAGCACAATGGTACTTGCCGTATTGCAGGCAATGACCACTAGGTCAATCTGATGTTCACCAACAAAGCGAGTAACCAGATGATCCACTCGCTCAATCAGGGTGTGATGCTCAAGCTCACCATAGGGGTAGGCGGCATTATCAAATAGGTAATAGTAATCGAGCTGAGGTAAACGCGCTTCGATCTCTTGATAAACCGAAAGACCACCGACACCTGAATCAAAGATTAAAATTTTAGGTTGCTGAGACACGACACTATTCCGCTTATGTATATGCTGGCGATCATACCCTGCGATTTGCTTTTCGCAATGCTTTCGCGCTGTATCTTTGGTGGGAGAATCGTTCGCCATGTTCAATATGTGAAAGTTGCAGTTCTAACACGCCATCAAAGCTACGCGTTTGCGTAACCAGTGTATGGAACTCACCATTTTCGCCACATGGATCAACATCAGACGATAGCTCGGCCAATAAGGCTTCATCATACCAACGGCCACAAAGCTCACGTGCGATACAATCACCATCTGCTGTGACCAACATGGTTTTAATACCACGCTCTATTATCTCTTGCGCTAGTTGCTCACTCGCCTCTCCCATTAGCGGGAAAACGCATTGCCATCCGGCAGGTTCAATGTAGCTACGGCGATACTCGGCTATCCCATTACAGAACATATCGCCAAAAGCGACCGCCTCGAAGGGTAAGCTCGACGCTTGCAACCCTTCCACTACTAATAACTTGTATTGTTCATTACTTGGGAAGACTTCTGGTAGTGCAATTTTGACTAACGGTAGACCAAGTAAGTCCGCTTGCATCTCTACCACTTCGATCGGTGTCGCTTGAAAGGGCACTTCGTCTTCTAGGTAAGTGGTAAACAAACCAACGACATGATACTGGTCGTTTTCGATTAGGCGCTCTAGGGTCAGAGTAGAGTCTTTACCTGAAGACCAACTCACGATGATGTTTTTCATTTTTATCTCGGGAAGGAAAAAACCGCCCGAAGGCGGTTTTATAAAATTAAAATTGATACGTCATATTTGCAAAGAATCTACGTTCTGGTGCCGCATAGCCAATTGTGGTTTGATACTCTTTGTCTGTAAGGTTATCAACCTTACCTCTAACAACTAGTTTAGGCGAAATCCAATAGCCAACTGATATATCCCATAAACCAACCGAAGGTAACATGTTTTCCTCGGTATAAGTCTCATTGGGATTCCCTAAGCGTTCGCCAGTGAATGTATATGTTAGATTGAAATCAAAATTCTCATAAGCCGCATCCATTAACCATTTATAGTTTTCATCAGCACGCTTAGCCAATTTATTACCCTGCGAGTCTTTATGATCTTTAAACTCTGCAATAACGGTATGGTGAATAAAAGAAGTATCGAACTGACCAGTAATCTCAATACCTTTCAATTTAGCGTCAACATTCAACGGATACCATGGCGAAGCTTGATACCAAATAATCAAATTATCCACTTTGTTATCATAAGCCGTAATTTCAAGATCGAATAGATTGAAATTGCCTATATAACCAATTTCTCGATTCATAGCCTCTTCAGGCTGCAAATCCGCATTATCCTTTAAGTCAGAATAACTGGGAGCTTTAAAAGCTGTTCCCACTGCAAACCGGACTGCGTGGTTATCTGAAATATGGTAAAGAGAACCTAACGACCACGTAGTGTAATTATCATATGAATCATGTTTATCATAACGAACACTACCCAATACGCTTAGATCACCAAATTGTGCATCAACCGAAGTATAAACACCTGTTGTATCTCTTGCATCGCCAGCTAAAGGATCTGGAGAACCATAGGACATAGCTCCATCTTTCAGTTCTTCCCTCCGCCAATCAGCGCCTGCCCCAATAGAAAAATCATCATTAAACTGATATAGGTTTAGAAACTGTACACTCGTTAGCTCAATCTCTTTTTTCGTTCCAGCATTGTCTTTGCCCTCAGATTTTGAATAATCCAAATTCTCAATGGACTGCTGATTTACTCGCAAAACTGAATTGAAGTATTCTCGTTGATACTCTAATGCACCAGTTAAACTTAGATTTTCAGAGTAACCAAAATATTTAGAACCCTTGTCATATTCTGTGAGGCTATCAAACCAACGTAGAGAAACGGTTCCCGTTAAAGCATCTGTAATTGACTGACCATAAGAAGCAAATAAGTTTTGACTTTCATAGCCATAATCCAAACCTGTGGCAGGGTCTTTAATGTCAAAACCTTCCGTCTCTTCAAAGCCACCTGCCAACTTCAATACACCAGTATTTTCTAGTTCTGAAGTTATCGAAAAACTTGCTTCTTTTTGCGCATCACTACCAGCTCCAAGAGATAAATAAGTCGCATCCGAATCATTACCAGATTCAGTGATCACATTGATTACACCTGCAACTGCATCAGAACCATAAAGAGCACCGCCTGGCCCACGAATCACTTCAACTCGTTCAATGATCCCAACCGGAATATGGTTAAACTTAATGCCACCAGCGGCTGAGTCAATACGAACACCATCAACTAAAAATAGAATTTGGTCACTGTTATAGCCGCGCATAAAAACAGAGGCACTATGCCCTCTGCCACCACTTTGAGAAACCTCAATGCCAGGAACACGCTTAAGAATATCCACGAGTGATTTTGCTTGTATCTGATCAATTTCTTGCTTTGAGACAATTGTAGTCGAGGCAACTACGTCATTCAGTGGTTGTTCAAAACGGTTCGCCGTCACTACAACCGTTTCATCGGCAGTATTGGCTAAAGAGTAAGGGGCGTAAGAAAGCAGTGACCCAACTGTCACAGCTAAAATAGAACGGTTCATTTTTATAATCCTAAATCGCGTAAAATCTACCGAGCGCGGAGCACATGCTTCCAGTGTTTGCTCAGTTGCTGGCAGGTATTCGGACTTTAGAGCTCTATGCTTTCCTACTTACTCGACTTCCCACCTCATGCTAGAGGCAGTGTCTTAAGAGTGTTCGTTCTCTATTACCGCTGCGCGTCAGTTCTGGAGTTACACCAGATTCCCTTTTCAGCCATCTATACCGCTAGATAGCACCAGCTAGGCGCAAATGGTATTAAGCAATCGGTTAATTGTCCAGCGGTTATTAATAATTCGTATATAATTCAATTGTTTCATTACATTGCTTAAAGCTTCACATCCTAGAGAGCTCAAGCTATTGACGACGCAAAACTGGACATACGGTAGATATCGAATAAAATCTGCGCTCTTAAATAAAATGCACCATACAAAGGTAAGACCATGGCGACTCTTGATGTAAACCCTCAACACTACCAACAGCAGTTGGCCGACAAAGTTGAACGTCTCACAGGGATGTTTGCTAACTACAACGTGCCAGAGCTAGAAGTGTTTGAATCTCCAGAGCAGCACTACCGTATGCGTGCCGAGTTTCGTGTTTGGCACGAAGGCGACGACATGTACTACATCATGTTTGACCAACAAACTCGTGAGAAGTATCGCGTTGATCAATTTCCAGCAGCCAGTCGTTTAATCAACGATCTAATGCCTCTGCTGATTGATGCGATGAAAGACAATGAGTCATTACGTCGCAAACTGTTCCAAGTGGATTTTCTATCAACAAAGAGTGGCGAAATTTTGGTGTCACTGCTTTACCACCGTCAATTGGATGAAGCATGGATTGAAAATGCCAAAGCATTGAAGCAACGTTTGAATGATGAAGGTTTTAACCTCAACCTTATTGGCCGAGCACGTAAAATGAAGGTTGTACTTGATCGCGACTTCGTGATTGAGAAGCTTGACGTTAACGGTCAGCCATACATCTACCAACAAGTTGAAAATAGCTTTACCCAACCCAACGCGGCGGTGTCTGAAAAAATGCTGGAGTGGGCGGTAGACTGTACACAAGACAGCAATGGTGATTTGCTTGAGCTTTACTGTGGTAACGGTAATTTTTCTTTAGCGCTGGCGCAAAACTTCAATCGAGTATTAGCGACTGAGCTGGCTAAACCATCGGTTGAGTCTGCGCAATACAACATTGCGGCAAACAAAATTGAAAACGTACAAATTCTACGTTTATCGGCTGAAGAGTTTACCCAAGCAATCGAAGGACAACGTGAATTCCGTCGTTTGAAAGATGCTGGGGTTGATCTGGCGAGCTACAACTGTAACACCATTTTTGTTGATCCACCTCGTTCAGGTATGGATATCGACACTTGTAAAATGGTGCAAGGTTATGAGCGTATTATCTATATCTCTTGTAACCCTGAAACTCTGCAAGAAAACCTAGATGTACTCAGTGAAACGCACAACGTCACTCGTTTCGCGCTATTTGATCAGTTCCCATATACTCACCATATGGAAGCGGGTGTTATGCTGGAACGCAAGGCGTAATCTCGACCACAGTTTACAGATATAAAAAAACGAGCCGATTGGCTCGTTTTTTTCGATTTGCGATTAATCAACCGCTTCTTCTTTCGATTTTGACATATAGCCGAGCTTTTTACCGATCCACAGCATCAACAACATCGACACGAGAATAGCAAAGAAGTTAGAGCCAGCATCTGGATACTGCGCTTTCAAAAACGCAGAGTGGCCAAAGGCACCAACGAAGAAACAAGCTAACCCTATCAGAGGAATATCTTCTGAAACTGGGTTGTTTAAGTATTCTTGGTACAGCGCTTGAACCGCTAGAACCAATGCAATAATAGGGAAAATTGAGAAACCCACCTCGCTCATGGTTAGCCATGATAATAACGAGTCACTACACATACCTGCGACTAGAGCAAGTACTAGGTTTTTTTTTTCCGAACCACGATTAATTGGATTGTTTTCATTAGACATTAATCTATCCCGCCTTTTAGTCGGTTACGTTCACGTTCTTTGCGATACCAATAAGCCCCTTTGGCTATCATTCGCAATTGCATGATCAAACGCTCCGCGAGAATCTCACGTTCACGTCGATCGAGATCTAATACTTCTGCCCCTGAGCTAAAGACTAAGGTGACAGAAGCTTCCGCTTGAATAAAGGCCTCATCACGGCTCATACCTGTGCTAATCAAGAACTCGGTCAACTCTGCGGCAAAATGTTGTATTTCACGCGCAACAGCGGTACGAAAAGCAAAAGAAGTCCCTGAACGCTCACGCAGCAAGAGGCGAAATACGTTTGGGCTACTTTCAATGAACTCCATGAAGGTTTCCACTGAGGTGCGTATCACGCTTCCCTCTTTGACAATCCGTTGACGAGCTTGACGCATCAATTGGCGCAGCAACAAGCCTCCTTCATCTACCATGGTTAATCCTAGCTCATCCATATCTTTAAAGTGACGATAGAATGAGGTTGGTGCAATTCCCGCTTCACGAGCGACCTCTCGAAGACTTAAGTTCGAGAAGCTTCTATCCGCACTCAACTGGCTGAATGCCGCATCGATCAGTGAGCGACGCGTTTTCTCTTTTTGCTGTGCGCGAATTCCCATGGTTTTCATATTCTAATTTCAACTTTTCTGACTAGGGAACCTCTAATATACATGGATTCCCGCAACGACTTAAGTGCCTTTATTCAGCAGTTAAAAATAAATCGCAGTTAGATACTGATTGCAATCATTTCACTGCAAATTAGCGACATCCACCATGGCAACAATGCACATTTCACGCTTTACGCGTGATCCCATCGACTCTCTAGTATGACGGTTATTTACGCGAACAAATAATCCGTTAATATCTCGATAATGCAATGTTAAAACAATATAACAAGGATAGAGTCATGGCCATAAGCAATCATTTTGATGTTATCGTGATAGGCAGTGGCCCAGGCGGCGAAGGTGCAGCTATGGGCTTAACCAAAGCTGGTCTTAATGTCGCGATTATAGAAAAGGAAAGCAGTGTCGGTGGTGGGTGTACCCACTGGGGCACGATTCCTTCAAAAGCGCTGCGTCATGCCGTTAGCCGTATTATTGAATTCAATAGCAATCCGCTGTTTTGTAAAAACAATATGAGCTTACACTCGACCTTCTCTAATATTCTTAATCATGCAAAATCTGTCATCGATAAACAAACCCGCCTACGTCAAGGCTTCTATGACCGTAACGAATGTACTTTGTTATTTGGCGCGGCTCGCTTTACTGATAGTAATACCGTCGCGGTGATGCAAAGTGATGGTAGTGAGGAATTTTACAGTGCCGATAAATTTGTCATTGCAACCGGCTCTCGCCCTTACCGTCCTGACAATGTCGATTTTGATCATCAACGTGTTTACGACAGTGACTCCATACTGAGTTTGAAACACGACCCTCGCCACATCATTATTTACGGCGCAGGCGTCATTGGCTGTGAGTACGCTTCAATCTTCCGTGGCTTAGGGGTTAAGACTGATCTGGTGAATACTCGCGACCGCCTGCTCTCTTTCCTTGATAATGAAGTATCCGATGCGCTGTCGTACCACTTTTGGAACAGTGGTGTGGTGATTCGCAACGATGAAACCTTTGAAAAAATTGAAGGGACTGAAGACGGCGTGATTGTTCATCTGCAATCCGGCAAAAAAATGAAAGCCGATTGCCTACTCTATGCCAATGGCCGAACAGGTAACACCGATAAACTCAATTTGACTGCCGTAGGCCTTGCCGCCGATTCACGCGGTCAAATTGCCGTAAACCGTAATTATCAAACTGATGCTGAACATGTTTACGCGGTAGGCGATGTGATTGGCTACCCAAGCCTTGCTAGCGCAGCTTACGATCAAGGCCGCTTTGTCGCACAAGCTATCACCAAAGGCAAAGCGGATAACTATCTGATTGAAGATATCCCAACCGGTATCTACACCATCCCTGAGATCAGCTCCGTCGGTAAAACAGAACAAGAACTCACTGCCGCCAAAGTGCCTTATGAAGTCGGACGATCGTCATTTAAACATTTAGCGCGAGCGCAAATTGCTGGCAAAGATATTGGCAGCCTAAAAATTCTATTCCATCGTGAAACCAAAGAGATCCTCGGTATTCACTGTTTTGGTGAGCGCGCGGCAGAAATCATCCATATCGGCCAAGCCATTATGGAACAAAAAGGCGAAGCGAATACCATCGAGTATTTCGTTAATACCACGTTTAACTACCCGACAATGGCAGAAGCTTATCGTGTCGCTGCGCTCAATGGCTTAAACCGCCTGTTTTAGCCCACTCTATATCTAAATAAAAAGCCGCTTTGTTAGCGGCTTTTCTCTATCGTATTCTCATCAATGGTATTAAGCCAAAAACGAACCTTTTCGCCATTGATAACGCAGCACCAATGCCAATGTGATACCGCGCATCGCCATAAAGCTCAGCATCGCCAACCACAACGCATGGTTTTGCCAAGCTGAACAAAGATAGAAAATAGCAAAGTAGCTGCACGTTGCGACAAACATACCGTTGCGCATTTCACGCCCTTTCGTTGCCCCAACAAAAATACCATCAAGCAAAAAACACCACATAGAAACCAACGGCATTGCCACCAACCAAGGCATAAACTCCAATGCTTTATCATGCACTACTGGTATATCCGTGATCAAATTGATCAAAGAAGATCCAAACATACCGAAGGCCAATGTCAGTCCACTACAAATCACCAAGCTCCAAAAAAAAGTCCCTACCAATGATTGGTTCAACTCATTACGATCTTTGGCGCCTATCGCTTTACCAACCATCGCTTCCATGGCATAAGCGAAACCATCCATGCCATAAGAGATCATCATGAGAAAACTCATCAACACCGCATTGGCAGCAACAATCTCATCACCAAAGCTTGCGCCTTGAAAAGTCATAAAAGTAAAAGTGGCTTGTAAGCACAGCGAACGTAGGAAGATATCACGATTGAGTTTTACAAATCGGGCTAAGCCATTGGCTGTATCTTTAAGCAATAAAAAGATTGACGGCAAATGTTGTGCTCGCCATGTGTAATGAACACAAACCAAACCAAAAGTCATACCGGTATAATCGGCAATGACCGATGCCAATGCTGCGCCTTCCACCTGCCAAACTAAGCCAAGTACAAATAAAATGTCTAATAAGATATTAGTGAGGTTGGTGATGATCACCATCCACATTGGGGCCTTGGCATTTTGTGTACCAAGCAGCCAACCTAATAACACAAAATTCGCTAACGCGGCTGGTGCACTCCATGCTCGAATTGAAAAATATTGCTGGCCATAAGTCTTCACTTCGGCACTCGCATCACTAAAAGCAAATACCCATTCGCCAATCCATGTGTGCATTAACAGAAACAAAGCAGAAAAACCCAGCGCCATCACTAAGCCTTGGGTCAGCACTAAGCCAAGTTGGTGTGGCTGCCGCGCACCAAATGATTGTGCCGCAAGCCCCGTGGTCGCCATACGTAAGAAACCCAGTAGCCAAAAGCTGACACTGATCATCATACCTCCCAGCGCTACGCCACCTAAATACCAAGCATGCTCTAAATGGCCAATAACCGCAGCGTCCACCAGCCCCAATAATGGAACGGTAATGTTGGAGAGCACCATAGGGATCGCGAGCAATAGCACTTTTTTATGCATTGCTCGATTGGAAAGGATTTGGAAAATTTGCACGTAACAACTTCTTTGCGGAATTTATACGCAAAGTGTAACTGGATCACCAACGAAGCTGAACAACTACCGGTGTGAAGCGCTGCTTTGAGCCGATAACTTTTGCCACCCAACGTTGCCATAGTTTCCAGCGACCACAATGTTTATCCAATGGTGACGAAGTTCGTACCCATCGCGCCCAAGGTAAGTAACGTAAAACGGCTTCTCCCGCCGCCTCATAGCCATGGGCATATTGCCCTGAACCCATCTTTTGCCCTAAGCGATGCTGACAAAGATCTCCCGCTAGGACAACGCAAGCTTTGGCACTATCAAAATGGCGGCCCAATGCCTGAATGAATTTGGCTACTTGTTGTTGAGTGCAATCAAGTAATGCATGTTCACACACAATCATTACCGGACATTTTTCAGGAATCGTTAGATGGTCGAGCCACGAGAGGTCATCGACACTGCCACACTTATGGTGATAACGCTCACTGGCATGAAATAGCTTTTGTCGCCACAGTAAGTTTTCAGTGACATCAAGCTCAAGCCAATGACAGCGTCCATTGTCGACCCGATAAAATCGAGTATCTAACCCAGCACCAACATTAATTATCCAACCATCTGGGTTTTGCTGAATAAAGGCGTTTACTTGCTCATCGCATAACTGCGTTAATGTCGCATGCAATAACTGCTTTTGATTAATATCACCAGAGAAACATTCCGGCGCCAGCTGACAGCGTTGGCAGGCAGTTGCGGCAATAGGATCATAAACAAGACCATCGTCGACCAAGCTTTCACGGCCGCGTAGTAATAATGGCTGCACTAAATTAGCAGGGATCTGATAGCGTTTTTTAGGGGAGTGTCTGGGCGGGGACATTATCATCTACCTTCCTTAGTAAGAAAGCAGATGATAATAAATATCAATTACAATAGCAAGATTAATGAGAATCAATCTCAACTAGTTGTTATTCTAGTGCTACATCCAATCGGTATTGCGAATAATACCGACGGCAATACCTTCAATGGCAAGATGTTGACTTGTTAGGTCGACTTTAATCGGGGCAAAATCTTGATTCTCTGCATGCAGTAGAACCGTAGAGCCTTTACGCTCCAGACGCTTAACCGTCACATCTTCATCAACACGAGCCACCACTACTTGGCCATCTCTTACATCTTGTGTTTTGTGCACGGCGAGTAGATCACCATCCATAATGCCGATATCTTTCATTGATTCGCCATTAACACGCAATAAAAAGTCCGCCTGAGGTTTGAACATGCTAGGATCGACTTGGTAATGTGCTTCCACATGCTCTTGAGCCAAGATAGGCTCACCTGCTGCAACTTGACCAATCAAAGGTAAGCCTTGATCATCATTTGCCGCATCTTCTAGCAAAATACGAATACCGCGGGAAGCACCCGGAATAATCTCAATTGCTTGTTTTCTTGCTAAAGCTTTAAGGTGTTCTTCTGCTGCATTGGCAGAGCGAAAGCCTAATTCTCTTGCAATTTCCGCACGTGTTGGCGGCATGCCGCTCTCTTCAATTTTGTTTTTGATCAAATCAAAAACTTGTTGCTGGCGGGGCGTTAACGGCTTCATAAGTCACCTGTCTTTTTATACAGTTCACTGTGAGTATATCCAGTAAGTGAACAAATGAAAAGCGAATTGATGATTTTTTAATAACTTACAAAAATAGAATCATTGACCTCATTGAGGCTACGCACCACACCATTTAATCCCCTCTTCCTTAAGGTAAGATCTTAACCTTTAGTCAATAATGCGTGCGTTTCCAAGCGAATAGTCACCATCACTACTTCTCTCAATCACTCACTGACTTTTTGTCTCCTACTATCCTGGATTGTCAATTTAGCTAGATTGACCGTATCAGCATGATGTTGCTGCTTTTACATCCAATAATAATTAAAAGGTTCGACCAGTTTCTGGTATCCTTGCCAGCTAAAAATCTGCTTGGGCACATCTCCACTTCTACACTTAAAGAATTGGAAATGTGCTTATGCTCATTAATTCATTTGAGGCAAAGAACTTTTATGTCTTCTGGACGCTCTCTATCTCGTTCTCTATTAAAGCTCCCTCTTTCGGTGCTAGTAAAAGGAACGGCGATCCCTTCAAACCCAATTGAAGACCATAGCATTGATGTCAACAAGCCAATTGTTTACGCACTGCCATACCGTTCTAGCGTTGATCTACTCAGCGTAAAAAAACAGGTCGCCGCCCTTGGTTTACCTGATCCACTTGAACCACTGATCATCAATGGTAAGAGTTTTAGCCGCTTTGTGTTCATTTCCTCCCGTGAAACCGTCCTAGGTAATGACAACGATGTGCCAAGTGAATCTATCGCACTTTTTTCAGAACTCCTCGCTCTGCATAAAGACGACAGTGAACTGGATATTCAAATACTGCCAATCACGGTACTTTGGGGACGTAAACCTGAAAAAGAAGGCAAACAAACCAATTACCTACAATCACTCAATGGCCCTCAAAAAGCCAAAGCGGTGTTGTTTGCTGGCCGTGATTGCTTAGTTCGTTTTAGCCCAGTCGTATCACTACGTTATATGGCGGATTCACACGGTACAGATGCTTCTATTGCCCATAAGTTAGCGCGCGTTGCTCGCATTCACTTTTCGCGTCAAAAATTAGCCGCGTCTGGTCCAAGTCTACCGAATCGCCAAGCGCTGTTTAATCGCTTAATGAAATCCAAGGCGATTGAAAAAGCAATTGAAGATGAAGCACTTGCCAAAGATATTCCAATCGAAAAAGTGCGCAAAGAAGCCCAAGAGATCATGGATGAAATCGCCGCTGACTTTTCATATTCATTGATCAAAAACGGCAGTCGCGTACTGGGTTGGCTATGGAATCGTATCTATCAAGGCCTAAACATCAATAATGCGACTACAGTGCGTCGTCTGGCACAAGATGGCCATGAAATTGTCTATCTTCCTTGCCACCGCAGCCATATGGATTATCTGTTGTTGTCTTACGTGCTGTATCAAGAAGGTATGGTTCCACCACATATCGCAGCGGGCATTAACTTAAACTTCTTCCCGGCAGGACCAATCTTCCGTCGTGGAGGGGCTTTCTTTATTCGTCGTAGCTTCAAGGGTAACCGACTTTACTCAACCATCTTTCGTGAATACTTAGCTGAACTCTTTACCAAAGGTTATTCTGTTGAGTACTTTAGTGAAGGTGGCCGCTCTCGCACCGGCCGTCTGCTGCAAGCTAAAACGGGTATGCTGGCCATGACCATTCAAGCCATGCTGCGCGGCTTAAACCGCCCTGTGACCTTAGTTCCGGTCTATATTGGCTATGAGCACGTAATGGAAGTGGGTACTTACGCTAAAGAACTACGTGGCAGCCGTAAAGAAAAAGAGAACGCAAGTCTTGTGCTTCGCACCATTCGTAAGCTGCGTAACTTTGGCCAAGGCTATGTCAACTTTGGTGAGCCAATTCCGCTCAACCAATACTTAAATGAACATGCGCCCGAATGGACCAAAGATATCGACCCGATGGGCGCGACTAAACCACAATGGTTGACGCCGGTAGTTAACGATCTTGCGACCAAGATGATGACGCACATTAATGATGCTGCTGCTGCGAATGCGCTGACACTATGTGCGACTGCGTTGCTTGCTTCACGCCAACGCGCTTTGTCACGTGATAGCCTCGTTAAGCAAGTCGACTGTTACCTGTCTCTACTTAAACAAGTGCCATATTCATCAAGCTTTACCATGCCGAATGAAGAAGCTGAAGTATTGGTTAAGCATGCTGAATCTTTAGATAAGTTTGTCATTGAAGCTGACAGCATGGGCGAAATTGTGTCTCTTGATCGTAACCAATCGATTTTGATGACTTACTATCGCAACAACATTATCCATCTGTTTGCCATCCCAGCATTGATCGCGCAGATGTTAGTGCGTCGCCAAAAACTAAGCCTTGCTCAAATCCAAGCGAATGTGGCGTTGATCTATCCTTTCCTTAAGCAAGAGTTGTTCTTAAATCTTAGTCATGAGCAATTAGACGCAACCGTTGCAGCCTATGTCGATGAGTTAGTTCGTCAGGGGTTAATCACGCGAGAAGATCAAGAACTGCAATTTAATCAAAGTAACTCGCAGGTGCTGGTTCTGCTTGGTCGTACCATTTCAGAAACATTGCAGCGTTACTCAATTGCACTCAACTTACTGATCGCTAACCCTGAGCTGGGCAAAGCGGATCTAGAAATGAAGAGCCAAGATATTGCCCAACGCCTTGGACGCTTACACGGAATTAACGCACCTGAGTTCTTTGATAAAGGTGTTTTCTCAGCCATGTTCACTACGTTAAAGCAGCAAGAATACTTAGACAGTGACGGCGATTGTGATATGGAAAAAGCAACAAAACTAGCCGAGTTGCTCTATTCACTGCTCTACCCTGAAGTTAGACTGACCATAAAAGAGAGTGTGTGTCAGGCAGCTGAAGTGTGTGACGAAGTCTGCGAGCACGATAAGTAACCTCAGATAACTTTGACCAATAATGATATTGGCCGATAGGTACAAAAAAGGGCATCGAATCGATGCCCTTTTTATTTATTCTATGTGCCATACTCACTTGCGGTGCTAGCGCCTTACCAAAATGCCACTAACAAGCCGATTGTAATGGCCATTCCAACATAGTTATTGTTTAAAAATGCTTGAAAACACAGTGTTCTGTCTCGGTGACGAATCAGATGTTGCTGGAATACAAATAATGCACCTACCGCCAATACTGCCCAGTAAAAACTCGCGCCTAACGAATACCACATCCCTAAGGCTATCAGCATCAATACGGTGGCAAGCTGCAGTACACCAATGATCATTTTATCAAAGCGACCAAATAAAATAGCCGTCGACTTGATGCCAATCTTGAGATCATCATTGCGATCAACCATGGCATATTGCGTATCGTAGGCAATCGTCCATAACGCATTCATCACAAACACAAACCATACTATCGGTGGTAACTCGTTGGTTTGTGCCGCCCACGCCATAGGAATTGCCCAACTAAAGGCTAAGCCCAAAAACAGTTGTGGTAGATGGGTATAGCGCTTCATAAAAGGATAAATAAACGCCAATGCAATACCAACAAAGGAGAGTTGGATCGTCAGTGGATTCATGGTTAAAACCAATACGAATGACAACACCGCCAACGCAATAAACAGACTAATCGCTTCTCTGGCACTGATCATTCCAGAAGGAAGAAGACGATGTTGGGTACGCTCTACATGCCCATCGACCTTGCGATCGGCAAAGTCATTGATCACGCAACCCGCAGCTCGCATCAAAACGACACCGAGCACAAAGACCAAAAGTACATTGAGGTTTGGGATACCTTCAGCGGCAATGATCAGCGCCCACATAGTCGGCCATAACAACAATAAGGTGCCGATCGGTTTATTCATGCGCATCAAGTGCCAATAGGCGCGCACTTTCGCGGTGGTCATCTACACTCTCTCCTTGGCGTAAACAGGGGCGTTAGGTAAAAATAATTCAGCCACAAGCATGGGCTTGTGATTCATCCATAAGCGAGAACGGCGAGCTAAACATTGTCCGTAGGGGGTTTGCGCCCAACCAACTTGCAACGCATCTCGTTCAACATTGTCGGCACTAAATACCGTTAAGCCCAACGGAATTTCGCCTTGCTGAGCAAGATCATGCGGCTGATCGATTAGAGATGACTCAGGGATCAATGTGCGCCCTAATATCCAAGGTTCGCCATCCCCTTTCAATACCACTTTACGCAGTAAGCATTGCTCTCTCGCTAACAGCTTGATTTCTTGTTCATCCAATTTTTCAGCGAGCACCACAGCGTTATGAAGTAGATCTACGTTCAATTGTTGACAATAAGTTTTTAACAAACGTGACAAAGAGCCCTGTTCTAAAAGCCAATCTCTCGCAATCTGCGAAGGAAAGTTAAAATTTTCAGGCTGTTGCCATTCCACTTGGCGCAGTGCGGACAGATAAAGCGCTATCATTTGATTCATACTAGTATTCAATAAGTCGCTTTATCGGCGTACAATAAAGCTTCAATCTGGTGCGTTAACTAACACTATATTGCGGTTAACTCAAATTCACTACAAATAGATGCTCTATTGTAACAAGAGTCAGACGATTCGAGTATCGTGATCAGAAGAAAGAAAAGTTAGAAATATGTTTAAACGTCACATAGCCCAAATATTTGCACTGCTTTGCCTCATGTTTGTCATGCCAACCATGGCAGAAGAGAAAGCTGGCACTCCGAGTTTGGCGTATTTTACTTTAGAGCCAGACTTAACCACCAACTTCTACACCAAAGGTAACGATCTTGGTTATATTCAAGTTCGTATTGATATCATGGTCGCCAATCAGGCCGATTTGCCTTTGATTGAAAAGCATCAACCGTTAATTCGAGATGCTGTTATTGAACTACTCGGAAAACAAACGGAAGAAACGATTAAATCGTTAGCAGGAAGAGAAGATCTGCGTAAAAGCTTAGTCGAAGAGTTAAATTCGATTTTATTACCAGAGACAGGTAAAACAGTGATCGCCGATCTCCTGTTTACTAAGTACCTCTATCAATAATCGACAATTTTGACTTGGTATAACTTCAGAAGCAATAAACAATAAAAAAGCGGCCTCGCCGCTTTTTTTTATTCTCAACCAGCTTGCCTATACTTTGCGGCTATCAAACCAACCTAGCATGACACCAGCCAGTAAACCGACTAAATGAGCAGTATTGGCAATCGCCATAAAAGGCTGAACAAACCCCAAGACTAACCAAACTAACATAAAGCCGATGAGAGGTTTTGGCATCATCAAACCTTTCTCAGGTGCACGATAACCCATCAGCCAGATATAGCCGACCAGGGCATAAACCACGCCAGACAAACCACCAAAATTAGCCCCTTCAACCCAGAATTGGCCGATACCTGATAGCGCTGCGGAAAAGACAAAAAGCTGTATTAATTTACCGCTCCCAAGCCTTTGTTCGATATCGCCACCAAGCTGCCACCACCACAATAAGTTAAAGGCGATATGCATGATAGAAAAATGCAATAAAGCATGGCTGACCCAGCGCCAAATCTGCCACTCTTGTCCAGCAAATGCAGGAAAGTGCAGGGCATTAAAGACTGATTGACCCGCCCCAAACTGCTGCAAGATAAAGATAACACTGCAGATCGCCATAATGGCGAGTGTGAATGGCCCCGCTTTCGCTTTAATCATGCTCATCATACTCGGCGAGTTATAACGAAAATGATTGGTACGGCTCTCTGCCATATTCCAAGAAGCTGCTTGATATTTGGCGTTATTGGGTTGATCAAGAAACATCTTCAGTTCAGCTTCGGCCTCCACTTGATGCTGATCATCCATCAGCCACAATGCAAACTGTCCTTCTCCTTCCGGCATTAACTTAATATCAATCTGACGCGATGCCATGTAATCAATAAATGCCTGTGCCATGCGCGGCTGGTTTAAAGAAATCAGTCTGATCATAATCTACCCTAATTAGTTACAACAGGAAGGCTTGCTCGTTGCCATGCGTCAAAGCCACCATCCACACTATACACCTGCTCAAACCCTTGGTTAACTAAATACTGAGCGGCACCTTGACTACTGATGCCGTGGTAGCACATCACCAAAATAGGTTGTTCAAATTCCACCTCATCCATAAATCCAACCATGCTGTCATTCGTCAAATGAAAAGCTTGATTTGCATGTGCCACGGCAAAAGATTGTGGATCACGAATATCCACCAAACGCGCCTCACCAAGTTGCAGTAATTCTTGCGCGGCGGTTACATCAATATGTTGAAACTGGTCCATTTACTTTCTCTATCTTGTCTCATTATTATCTGCTGCCATTGTAACCTATCCAGTGCTCAACAAGTACACGATGGGAATAAGGTTATCCACTTGCGATCACTTATTCACCATTTGTGGATAAGTTTGTGGATTACGTTGATAAAGTGCTTTGCTTTAATTCGATCCACAATATGTAGTGATGATCCTTATCTTTTTGTGTGTAAAACAAATAATATCCCCAATGCCAATTACCGCTTCAAGCCTTTATTCACCCTGCTTTCTGACACCTAACCAAGAATTTCATCACAGAGTTACCCACAGGCTAAAGATAAAAAAATGATCGCTCAAGGCGATCAAGATATAAAAAAACCGAGATCAAGGGATCTCGGTTTCTTCGATTCGGGGGGAGAAAAACTACATTTCGCCAACGGCCAATTTTAGTTTTTTCATCGCATTCTTTTCTAGCTGACGAATACGCTCGGCAGACACACCATAGTTTTCCGCCAATTCTTGCAGCGTGGCTTTATTGTCGACTAACCAACGGGAGCGAACAATATTCTGGCTACGCTCATCTAAACTTGCCAATGCAAGACTTAAACGATTATTGGTGTGCGCTTCCCAGTTTGCCGCTTCTACGTTTTCCGCCACATCAGAGGCTTTGTCTTCAAGGTAAAGCATTGGAGCGGTAATTGAGGTACCTGTGTCATCGTCATCAGCACTGAATTCAAATGTCGGATCTTGCGCCGCTAAACGCGATTCCATTTCACGAACTTCTGATGGCTCAACACCTAATTCACGAGCGACGGTTTCAACTTCACCATTGTTAAACCAACCTAAACGTTTTTTCGACTTACGTAGATTGAAGAACAACTTGCGCTGCGCCTTGGTGGTCGCAACTTTAACAATGCGCCAGTTACGTAGTACGTATTCGTGGATTTCAGCTTTTATCCAGTGGACGGCAAAAGAAACCAGTCTCACGCCCACTTCTGGGTTAAAACGTTTTACCGCTTTCATTAGACCGATGTTGCCTTCTTGAATTAGGTCAGCCATTGGCAAACCATAACCTGAGTAGCCGCGAGCCACATGCACAACGAAGCGCAAGTGTGAAAGGATCAAACCTTTCGCCGCATCGATTTCGCTGTTGTAGTGCAAACGTTCAGCCAGTCCACGCTCCTCGTCAGGCGTCAGCATTGGGTAGCTGTTCACTGAGCGAATGTAGCTATCTAAGCTATCTTGGGAAACGGCAGCCATTGCATACACTTGGTTAGTCATTCAATTCCTCATCAATCTAAGATCTGAATTAGGTATTTTTCGCCCAACAATCTTGAACCTAAAATGCTCAGGTTTCAAGCAAGGGGGAAGTTATTATGCACAAACGAAACAGCGATACAAGAAAAAAGTATACGGTAGCGTGTACTTTTCATTTCGGCTGGTGCACAAATAGGACAACCGATGTTTATACTGGTTCAATTTCGTTGAGGTGGCGTTGCGCTGAAACTTTCGCTGCTAAGCAACCTAAAAAGGTTCCCAACATCAGCAGCAGTAACGACTCATCCCAACTCAGTCCGATCAATCGGAAGCGGCTATCATACAGAAGCGCTAATTGTTCAACACTGCTATTAAGCAGAATTGTGATTAATGCGGTAAGAATCCACGCGCTGGTTGCACCAAGCAAACCAAACCACATACCTGAATAGAGATACGGACGTAATATAAAGCTATCTGTGGCGCCAATCAGTTTCATGGTTTGGATTTCATCTTTATTAGCCTGAACATTGAAACGCAAAGTATTGCCAACGATCAGAAATACCGAACCCAACATTAATACCGATAGTGTCATAACAATCCCGCCGACCAGATGCTTAATAGCATCAAGGCGAGCAAACCAATCTTCATCTAAGCGAACATCACTGATTTCATCTTCTGCGCGGACACGTTCTGCGAGTGCTTGCACCGCTTGTTTATCATCACTAGCAGGAGTAATCACCAGTACACCGGGCAGCGCATAATCATCCAACAAGGAAATCGCTTGGTCAAAGCCGGAATATTGGCTTAAATCTTCAAGTCCTTGCTGCGGGGAGATATAGTCTACCGCCGCCACCTCAGGCAGACTCTCCAACTCATCTTTGAGTACCATAATGCGTGGTTCTGGTGTTTGCTCTTTTATATAGCCGCTAACATGAGAAGGACCCGCAACATTTGTTGTGGCCACCGCAATATTTTTACCCAGAAGATAGAGAGAAGCGGGCAAAGTCAGTGCCATTGAGATCACCGCCAGCGTCAGTATATTCCCGATAGGACGAGACCATAAGGCCGCTAAAGCTGACTTAGCCTGCTTAAAGTGAATAGCAAAATACCCATCACGCGGCACGCCCTGATGTTTCTTAGCTGCTTTCTTATTGCGAGTATTAGCGACCATAATCTTCCACCTCACTCATAAAGCCTTGGTTTAACTCCATATGGCGATATTGCGGTCTTGAATTCACTAAATTGACATCGTGCGTGGCAAGTAAAATGGTCACCCCGGCTCGATTGAACTCTTCCAACAATCTTAATACACGATTAGAAAGTTCAGAGTCTAAATTACCCGTTGGCTCATCCGCGAGCAGCAACGTAGGGCGATTGACCACCGCACGAGCAATACCGACACGCTGCTGCTCACCGCCCGAAAGTTGGCTTGGCAGACAGCGCGCTTTATCAAGCAAGCCGGTTTTATCCAATGCCGCCGAAACTCGACGTTTTATTTCATTTTCCGAAATAGATTCAATCCGCATCGGCAGAGCGACGTTATCAAACACGGTGCGATCCATCAGCAATCGGTGATCTTGAAAAACAATACCGATATTACGACGCAGTAGAGGAATGTCCTTACTTGGAATTCGAGTGATGTCATGACCGTTAAAGCTAATCTTGCCATCGGTTGGACGTTCAATCGCGCAAATCAGCTTTAACAGGGTACTTTTACCCGCGCCAGAATGACCGCCTAAAAACGCCATTTCTCCACGATGCAAATGGAAATCGACTTTCTGTAGAGCTTGTCGACCGCCACGATAAGCCTTACTCACTTGCTGAAACTTAATCACCCGTCATTCCTCTCGCTAGCAGCTCGTTAATCTTCTCGGCTAAATAATGCGTCGATAAATTCTTGTGTTTCAAATGGACGCAAATCGTCAATCCCTTCACCGACACCAATATAGCGAATTGGAATCTGGAACTGATCAGCAAGTGCGAAGATCACACCACCTTTCGCGGTGCCATCGAGTTTCGTCAATGTAATACCAGTCAATGGCGCCACATCACTAAACAATTTTGCTTGGCTGATGGCATTTTGGCCTGTTGCGGCATCCAGTGTTAGCATTACTTCATGCGGTGCTGAATCATCAATTTTCTTCATCACACGCACGATTTTGCGCAGCTCTTCCATCAGGTTTGCTTTGTTTTGTAAACGACCCGCCGTATCCGCGATGACCACGTCATAGCCTCGAGCTCTGGCGGCTTCAATCGCATCATAAATTACTGATGCGCTATCGGCACCTGTATGTTGAGCGATGACCGGAACGTCATTGCGTTCACCCCAAACTTGCAGCTGTTCTACCGCTGCCGCACGGAAGGTATCGCCTGCAGCCAGCATCACTTTTTTGCCTTCGGCTTGGAATTGTTTTGCCAATTTACCAATGGTGGTGGTTTTACCCACGCCATTAACGCCAACCATTAAAATAACAAACGGTGTATTGCCGTTATTAACATCTAACGGCTTCTCAACGTGTGAAAGGATCTCGGCCATTTCTTCTTTGAGAAGACCATACAGAGCTTCACCATCTTTCAAATCTTGACGACTGGCTTTCTCGGTCAAATTATTGATGATCTTCATGGTGGTTTCCATGCCGACATCAGCGATCAATAGCTGCTCTTCCAGTTCTTCAAACAGATCATCATCAATCTGCTTACCTTTAAACAAACCAAAGAAACCCGCACCAATATTCGCTTTCGTGCGCGCAAGACTGCGCTTTAAGCGAGCAAAGAAACTCTCGGTTGGTTTTTCCTGTTCAACCACTCGTGGGGTGACCGGCTGTACCTGCTCTTCTGCTTCTGCTTCTGCTTCTGCTTCTGCTGGGCGAGCTTCAACCTCAACGGTTTGTTCAGCAACAATCTCTTGCTCTACATCGTTTTTTTGTTCTTCAACTACGTCAGGTTGTGGTTGCTCTACCTGCTGCTCTTCTGCGGTTTGCTTTGCTTGCTCTTCGTCACCGAAGCCAAGCCAAGAGAGCAATCCACGCTTCTTTTTTTCCGTCATCTGGGGCTATCCTAGATTGTCTTAATTAACTCTCAAACTTTTCCACTGCCATATAGCGAGCTGGAAAAGAAACATGACAACAGTGTGAAAAGTCTCTACGCCAAGCGCGATTTAAGGTTACACTTTGTCATCTATGAAATTTGGCTGTACTCAGGCGCAATCGCTGAGCGACTGGGTATAGTATCACTTTATTCGCGGTCAAAAAATCTATGCAAAGACGTCGCCAGCAAAACACATCACAAAAAAAAACTTCCACCGGCTTTATTCGCATTATTAGTGGCTTATGGCGTGGACGAAAGTTACCCGTACATGACGCTGAAGGCCTGCGACCAACCACCGATCGCGTAAAGGAAACGGTGTTTAGCTGGTTAGCACAAGACGTCCCCCAAGCGAAGTGTTTAGATCTCTTTGCCGGCTCTGGCGGTTTAGGTTTTGAAGCAGCATCACGCCAAGCGGAAATGGTGACCTTGATTGAATTAAATCCAGCCGCGTTTAAGCAGTTACAACAGAACATTACGGCACTAAAAGCCTCAAATATTACCGCCCAAAATACCGATGCATTGAGTTTTCTCAAACAACCGGGGACACCACACCACGTCGTTTTCATTGATCCACCGTTTCGCAAAGGCCTTCTCAGCGAAGCCATTGTATTACTAGAACAAAATGGCTGGCTTGCTGATGATGCGATGATCTACATCGAAACAGAAAAAGAACTCAATATTGAAGGCTTACCCGAAAGCTGGCAGTTACACCGTGAGAAAAACGCCGGACAAGTCCGCTTCCGCCTCTACCATCGCCAAGCAGAATAAGGACAGAATATGAAGGTATTAATTTTATTAGCCAAAGCCGCGATTGGCTTTGTGTGGTTTATCTTGCTCTTGAACATTTTCATGCCGTTTCCCGGTAAAGCCGCGATTGCGCTTTATATTATGGCGGCGTTCTTGTTTATGATGCACGGCCTGCAAATGCTGATTTTTATTGGTGCTTTTGGTGATAAAGTCAAAATGAGTAGCTGGGAAAGGTGGTCAATCTTGATTTTTGGTATTTTCGCCTTGCTCGACATCCGTCGTAAGCACATGATGTAGATAGTAAAACGCCGCTCAATTGAGCGGCGTTTTTATAACATCATTTTCCACTTATCCCAGATAGTTTTTTACCCCATCAAGGAACATCTGAGTAGACAGCATAACCAACAGTAATCCCATCAACCGTTCAACCGCTTTCAAGCCTCGCTCACCCAGTATTCGATGGAAGAAACCATAGAACATCAAAATCAAGAACGTGGCGCCCCAAGCAAGTAACACCGCCGCGGACAACTCAAGTAATTGTTCCGGATATTGACTGGATAACAGTAAGATCGCAGCAATAACCGACGGACCAGCAAGCATAGGGATTGCCATAGGCACAATAAACGGCTCTTCACCCGCAGCCAGTCCCGTAATACTGCCGCCACTCGGAAAAATCATCTTAATAGCGATAATGAACAGAATAATACCGCCCGAGATACTTAAGGTCTCTGGCTGAACCTGTAAGAAGCTCATGATGCTCTTACCGGCAAACAAAAACAGCATTAAGATCATCAATGCAAAACAAAGCTCACGTATCAGAACTTTGCGGCGACGTTTGGGTTCTAAATGCTTAAGAATCGACAGAACAATGGGGAGATTCCCCAGTGGGTCCATGATTAAAAATAGCATGGTCGCTGCAGATAAAATGTCCATAACTTCACCTCCAAAATTTAGTCGGCGAAGTATAGCGGTTTCCTTATCAGTTCGCTCGCAATAAGCCCATTAAGCAATATTTATCGCTAGAACGACTCTTAATGGCCACACACTCGTTCAACATTAACCGCCCACAAACCTTCTGTTTCAATGATTTTTTCACGCTGAACAAAAAAATCGAATAATGTATCAAACTGAAAGCCAGCCAATTTACAGGTACGAAATTGGGCTTGCTCGCCAAATTGATCGCGTACCGCATCATTTAGCTCTTGCTTCGTCATTGGTTTTTCACGTAATAGGTTTAATACTTTATGAGCGTGGATTTCATTCGCCATTATTGGCACCTCTGGATTGAATTCAGTTCTAATAAATCGGCGCCAAGCATAAGGGAAAAAAGAACCGGCAACAATGTAGCGCTACCATCAAATTCGGCTCAATGGATGGCAGAGGCACTACAGAATGAAAGAGGCAATAATCAAGCTATGAGCCAATAAATAGCTACCAGAAATAAGGTAACGCCCAGCAATAATCGGCTGCCGATAATCATGAATGGCCAGTAAGATAGCGGAAGTGGTCAATGACATACTGCCTAGAAAAGCCAACAGCGCTTGCTGCGTATGTTGTAGTAACCATAGCTCTCCAGTAACCCAATTTAGCTGCAACAACACCATCCCCATGATCACTACAGGGAAAATAAGCCGATCGATTTTGGGTAATAGTAAGAAAAAGGCCACAATCCCCATAGCAAGTAGCATCGCCGCCAACCACCACACCACTTGACCGGAAAGCTGTAACCAAAAAGCAGTGCTATAGCAAAGCTGTGCAGCAATAAAGCTGGCGAAACAGATGCGTCGGCTGCGGTTAGAAATGTAAAGCCCATCCGCTAACATAGAAATCACTAACCCCAGTGATATCCACCACTCAAGTTGCCCGACTAAACCATCTTGGCTCCAGAGCATGACCACCAGAAGCAATAGCGAGAACCCAGAAAAAAACACCGCGGTCTTACGTTGATGGTTTTCACTCGCAGAGATAGTGATGAACCCAGATAACGCAACAGCAAGCCAGCTCCACATAACAACACCTCTATTTATTCGAAGGCTCAGTTTAGGCACGGCGCTTAAATTGTCCACCAGCTAAGAACAAAACTTGGATCTTGATTACGATTCATTCCCCTACCTCTTTGTGGTCCCTAACACTCAATTCTAACCATAAAATATGGCTGCCATTTATCAAACTGAACACGCAAACCAAGCTTAAAGGACAAAAACTACAACATTAAAAAAAACCAAAAAGACACAACCACCAAAACAACAATATAAACAAATAAAACAACAAGTTAAAAAGAAACACCGCAAGTAAAAATAATAAATTGAAACAGCAAAACTTAATTTAAAAAAGTTATTCACCATTTAGAGATAAAAAGGCAACAAACAGATGATAATCATTACCAACAAAAGCTCTCATCTTGTGAGAAAAACAAATAAAACAAAACTACAGCCAATATCATCACCAAACCCATCAAAATAAAACAAAACTTTATTGACCACTTTGTAATCATATTTTTAATTATTATAAAACAAATGCTTAGACCAAAATAAATTAATAAAGCCAAGAAAAACAACTCAAAAAACAACCAGCACAACAAACTCAGCACGCCCATAAACCATCAAAATCGACACCATAAAATTGTTTTTTATGCCCATTTTCAAGATCTGACTTGATCAAAGCATCAAAAACCTGCTATTCTGTAAAGCATAGTCACTAACATCACAGCAAAGGAGCAGAGTTATGATTACTTCTTCACAAAAACAAGGACTTGTAATGATCGCCGTTGTCGTTGGCCTAATGACTCTGCCAATGATGTACTAAGTCAAATACAAAAAAAGAAAGGGACGCCAATGGCGTCCCTTTTTGATTTCTGCTGCGAAAAAAACCACTAATTGGCTAAGCTTTCTACTTCTGTCGTAAAAACATCAATATTCACCAAGTGCTAATTTAACGCCTTAGCATGCCATTTCTAGAAATGCTTAGATAAAACATCCCAATGAGCATAATAGAAGAGCATCGCTGCTAGCGTAATTAAGGTCATGAGTGAAATAGCGACTCGCCATATAAAGCGACTGCTTCTCGGCGTTAGCTCCTTTTCACACTCATCACACACCGCTAGAAACTTACGACGACTATCGAGTTTGTAGTCATATTCATGAACGACTTTATTACGAATCGTCGCGATATAGCGAAGCTTACCAACTACGTTGTGAGGTAAACGCTCTTCACAGCTAGTGATTAGCTGATGAAGGCCTTTTCCTTCAGCATGGTACTGTGATCTCAGGAGATGCTCGATCTTTCGCGTGCGGGTTACAACACTATCAATATCCGACATCCACTCTCTCCCTGTAAATTAACTTCACTCTCCAGTTCCTATTTATGTTCAAAATGAACAAGTTGCAATAAAAATAATATCAAATGATCGACTGAACCCAATCTAGATTAACGACCAAATCATCAATAGCTTGTGATGTGGATCGAAGTTCTATTTGCCACATCCACAATATGTGGTTTATATCTCAGAGCATAGCCAACATCCCTATGAAAAAGTAGCTAGAATGCATACTGAGTTCACGGGGAGGAACTAATGCCAATTTCACTTTATTTCGCTGTTGCACTGCTTGGCTTGCTGGCAGGCTGGGTCTTTACTAATTTTTATCGCCGTCATATGCAAGGTGAAGATGCACCAGAACAAACTGTCAATGTCACCATACTTGATAAACAAGCTATCTCCAACGACGATGCTCAGCCCGGCCAAGAAGATCAAGAATATTGGATCTATGTACAAAAAGGAAAGATCGGGCCAAAACGCGAATTTCAAGTTGGCATTCATTACTTTCAGGCTCTCAATCCCGGAGATAAAGGGACTCTTACCTATCAAGGGGATAAATTTCTGCACTTTGCGATGAAGCGTTAGCACTCATTCCACGATTAAGGCAATAGCCATGCTGTCGCCTTTGAGCGCGCTAATAACCAACTTAAACCTAGCGCGCCAGCCCCACTCAGCAATATCCATAATGGAATCACCCATAATGGATGGCCTTGATACCAACCCAGCGCTTTCATCGGCCATAAAAAAATCGGATGCAATATATAAATCCCTAGACTGTATTGGCTGATGAATGCCACGATGGAATAACTACGTTGTGACATCTTGTCACTGAGATAGCGGCACACCACAAAGACCATACTTGCAGCCAATACTACATTCAGTGTTTTGTAGGAAAGCCAGCGCCCTACCGTATATTGGCCAGCCTCAACACTATTTGAAACCACCATCCAAACCGTTAGCATCAACGCAAAAACACCCAACCAGGTCAACACCATCACACTTATTCGGTTCAGTGGTAGCTTTTGATACAGCAAATAACCCAGAGGTAAATAACCACTATAGAGCCACATATCTGCACTCCAAGGGCCATCAATTTTGAGCAGGTAAAGTAATGTCGTTGCCAACCACAATGCAACAAAAGCATATAGCGCTTCGTCATTGCCGCGCTTCACTACCCATTGAAAGAAAGGGATCACAAAATAGAGTGGAATGAAATAGTAGAAAAAACCTAGGTGATAGTAAGTCGCGTGTACTGGACTTTGCTCAAGTACTTTGAGTGCCTCTTGCCCGTCAAACCCCGCCAATGACCATCCTGACAAATAGGCATAAAACAAAGACCAAACAAGAAACGGCAGCAGCACTTTGCCTAAGCGTCGCTTGATGTAATAACCCAGTTCAAAATCCCGCTTATCACTGAGCATCAACGCGCCCGTAATCAAAATAAACACCGGCACAGCCCAACGACTAATGCTGTTCACCGAAACGGCGGTTGCCCATTGGTCAAAAGGGATCGATCCCAACTCATTGCGGTAAGGCGCTAAAACATGAATAGCAATAACAGCGATTGCCGCGACACAACGCAAAAGGTCAAAAAAGCGAACGCGTTCTCTCATAAGATTATCAAACAAAGGGGTTATGCTATTGAATATAGCAATAAAAAAGCTGACTAAACCAAAGATACGTTACGGTTTAGTCAGCTTTTAGCAAGCAAGTCTTACAGTACATGCTCAGATAGAACGGATTATGCTGAAGCAGGATTAAGCTTAGGTAACTTTATTGAAATCACGGTAGTGATCGTTAAGAAGGCAAAAGAAACCCAAAGACACGCTGATAAGCCAGCCATTTGGAATACCCATCCAGAAAGGACGGTACCAATAAGTCGCCCCATCGCGTTGGCCATATAATAAAAACCTACGTCCAATGATACGCCATCACCTTTTGCATAACTGACAATCAAGTAAGAATGCAGTGATGAATTGACAGCGAAAACCGCACCAAAAATCATCAGCCCAACCACAATCACTAATTGTGGCTGCCAACCAATTTGTACGGCATAAGCGATTGCTGCTGTAATGACTGACAATAACGCCGCCCATGCAAAGGCTGCACTGCCATCTGGGACACGCCCTTGTTCTTTACCGGTGATTTTAGGGGCAAAACCTTGCACCAAACCATAGGCCATTACCCATAAAGCAAGAAAACTGCCCACCCATAGGTGCGACCAACCAAACACGCTACCCAAATAAATTGGCAGAGCAATCACAAACCACACATCACGTGCGCCAAACAAGAACATACGTGCGGCAGACAAAATGTTAATCGGTTCCGATTTAGAAAAAATCTGACGAAACTTAGGCTTCACTTTCGCTTTGCCTAAATCACTTTCAAGACCCAGCAAGCTGCCAATCAATACCAGCGTCAGAACAGCAGCCATGCTCAATACTGCCGCCTGAAAGCCCACCAGCGAAAGTAATAGGCCACCTATAAAGAAGCCGACACCTTTGAGTGCATTCTTTGAACCGGTAAGAATGGCGATCCATTTATACAACGCGCCTTGTTGATCATCAGGAACCAAAGTCTTGATTGAGCTTTTGGCGCTCATTTTATTTAAGTCTTTGGCGATACCCGACATCGCCTGAGCAAACATCACCCAAGGGATTGTCAGCCAAGCATTTGGCACCGCCAGCATCGCCAATGCCGCAATTTGCATTCCTAGGCCAAGGTTCATGGTTTTATTCAAACCCAATCTTGCACCTAACCAGCCACCAATAAGGTTGGTCACTACGCCGAAAAATTCATAAAAAAGGAATAACGAAGCGATCTCTAGCGTGCTGTAACCTAAATCGTGGAAATAGAGCACCACCAGCATTCGCAGGGCGCCATCCGTGACGGTGAAATTCCAGTAGTTAAACGTCACCAACATATATTGGCGAACACTTTTACTTAGATTGGCAAACATAACCCACCTTGTTTGTTCAGTAAAAAGAGCTTTGGGACACCCATGATCCAAAAGCTCTACACACTGTTATTCGCCTTGAGCAACTTGCTCGATATAGGCAATCTGCACTGGTTTCGTAAACGCGCCAGGACGCAAAGCTTGAACTTGTGCCACGATCTCACTGAGTGGCCAATCACGTTCTAAAAGCAAGTGTGCAGCAAGCAAACCGGTGCGACCAGAACCGCCCATACAGTGCATCGCCACTTTGCCACCTTTATCAACGATCTCTTGCAATGCAGGAGAAGCGGCTTGCCATTTGGTCATAAAGTTACCATCTGGCGCGCAATCATCTTCGATTTCAATTTGAAACCATTGCATACCCAGTTCTTGAGTCAAAGAGCCAAGCTGTGAAACGTTTTTCTCTGCCAGTTCTTTATAATCCAAAGCCGTCACAATCGCTTCAACGCCCTGCTCTTTAAGCTGCTCTAAGCTCTCATATAGCGAAGCATCTTTAGTGCCTGGGCAAGGCGTTAAGATCAATGCGCCTTCAGCAACGTCTAGTTGCCATGTTGGATGAGCTAAAATTGAATCTGTCATTGTTATTTTTCCTTATGCTAAACCAACAGTACGAACCAACTCGGCTGTGCGAGTGGCGTAACCCATTTCATTGTCATACCACGCATAAATTTTCACCATGCGCTTACCCACCATCATCGTTGACAGAGCATCAACGATGGTTGAACGTGGATCACCTTTGTAATCAATCGATACCAATGGGCGCTCTTCAAAACCCAAAATACCTTTTAGCTCACCTTGCGACGCTTCTTTCAGTGTTGCGTTGACTTCCTCTACCGTCGTATCACGCTGTACATCAAAGATAATGTCCGTCAATGACGCATTGGCCAGTGGTACGCGTACTGCGTGACCATTGATCTTACCTTCAAGCTCCGGAAAGATTTCCACAATCGCGGTGGCCGATCCTGTCGTGGTCGGAATCAAGCTCATGCCACAAGCGCGAGCGCGGCGCAGATCTTTATGCGGTGCATCCAAAATAGTTTGCGTGTTGGTCAAATCATGAATCGTAGTAAAAGCCGATTGCTCAATGCCGATTTTTTCTTGAATCACTTTTACAATTGGCGCGATGCAGTTTGTGGTGCATGAAGCTGCGGTCACAATGCGATGAACGTCTGGATTAAAGATAGCGTCATTTACCCCAACCACAATGTTTGCTACGCCTTCTTCTTTAACAGGAGCCGACACCACCACGCGCTTAACACCTTGCGCCAAATATTTATTTAGTAGCTCAGTTTTACGATGTTTACCGGTCGCTTCAATCACCACATCACAGCCAGACCAATCCACGGCATCAATCTCTTTCTCACGTGTGGTTTTGATGCGCTGACCAGCAATCAACATCTCATCGCCTTCCACAGTAACCTCGTGATCCCATCGACCTTGAACTGAATCGAACTCAAGTAAATGCGCCAGAGTATGGCAATCACCCGCAACATCGTTTACCAAAACAAACTCCAGCTCTGGCCAATCGAATGCAGCGCGAAGTGCAAGACGACCAATACGGCCGAATCCGTTAATACCTACTTTAATAGTCATAATCGAGTCTCTTTCTACGTTTATTGGCAGCAAACAGGACGAGCCTGAATCGCGTTAAGTCTATCTATGTCTTGCTGGTACTCTGTCTTTAAACAATTTGACGCAACAAGATCGTCAATCAATTTATTCATCCATCCAGGTAAAGACGACGAACGACGATAAAACACCCATTGCCCTTGGCGTACATCCACCAAAATACCGGCCGATCTTAGCTGAGCAAGATGACGAGAAATTTTCGGTTGGCTTTCATTGAGTGCTTGAGTTAAGTCACCAACACACAAGCACTCCTCACGCATGATTAGCATTAAGCAACGTACGCGGGTTTCATCGGCAAGTAATTTGAAAAACTGATGTGGCAACATAAATACATACTCATATATGGATATACGCATATATTTACCTATTAATGCGCACAATGCAAGAGCCTAATGCACTCTGTCATAAAAGTTTCATGGAATAGAAAGAGAGGCGATAGCACCGGAAGGTGATAGCTTTAGCTAACCTGTTGAATAGTTTGGCTCCACTGCTGAGCTTCAGCAATTTTAATCATTACATCATCCATAGAAAGATTGAGTAATTCACACGCCTCTTGCATTCCTTGCCAGTCCGCTTTTTCATAACACTCTTCAATAGTGAGCAAAATACCGTAAGGTCCTTGACGCTCTAGCAACGCAAGTTTGATGGCTTGGTTGAGTGGTAATTGCTCAACGAGATGCTCAATAGAAAGATCAAACATGGCATCTAAGATCGAAAATAAGCCAATAAGAAAAGCTTGATCTTTATGCTGTTGAAAAGGATTCGTGTTGGACATCAGCGAACAAAATTGTGCTCGCTGTAAGGAAAGATTGAAAAGCTCACGGGGTTTTTTACTGGAAACGAACGACGCAACGGCCAATGAAACAAACATTTTAAGCCGATCTTGCCCTAAATAAATTAATGCCTGACGAAATGAGGAAATGGATACCTCTAACCTTTCCGACAATGAATTAACAAAATGCAATAGCTTGTAAGAGAGTGTGACATCTTTAGAAACAATCCCTTCTATGCGCTCAAAGTTGACTTCGGGTTGGCAAACCTCACGAAATAACTCCATCGCGATCAACTGCTCGGGGCTAATATAGCGCTGGCGTACCATTTCAGGTTTGCTAAAAAAATAACCTTGGAAGAAATGAAAGCCAGCGGCACGGACTTGGCTAAATTCTTGTTCAGTTTCGACTCGTTCAGCCAAATATTTACGCTTACTGCCTTGAGCAATGCGTTGACGTGCAAATTGACAAGCGGCTTCTAAGCCCATGGCAGAAATGTCTATTTTGACAATATGTACCAATGGCAAAAAGCGCTCCCAAGCTGGGCTATAGACAAAATCATCCAAGGCAATCATATAACCTTGCTGCTTCAATTCACGTACAGCCGCAAACAACTCATCTGTCGGTTCGCAAGTCTCAAGCACTTCAATAACAATTTTGTCTTTCGGTAAAGCCAAAGGAAGACGACGGATAAGGCTTTGATAGGGGAAATTGACGAAGCAGCGAGAATGAGCGATGACAGGGTTAGTGCCAATGCTCAAAAAATTTTCCGCGATCAGGCGATACGTAGCGCGATTGGATTCAATATGTGCCGGATAAGCATTTTTTTCACCGTCACGAAACAGCAGCTCATACCCTAGGGTTTGCCGCCTCGCATTCAGTATTGGTTGCCTCGCCACATACGTATGTTTCATCAATCCACTACATTATCATTACTATCAATTATTTAGGTCTTAGCTGTCGCTAATAATGCCCCACATCCCACGAACATGGAACCGAATACTTTGTTGATCTTACCCATCACACTTTCAGAACGAATGAAGCGTCCCATTTGTGATGCCAAAGTCGTGTAACCCAGCATCACAATTGCGTCAATCACCACAGTTGTCGCTCCGAGGATCACAAACTGTATCACTTGCGGCTTAGATGGATCGATAAATTGAGGAAAAAGCGCCACAAGAAACACGATCGATTTAGGATTGGTTAGATTGATCAACACAGCGTTGCGCATTAAATTCCAACCCGTTAAGTGCAAATCGCTGCTGTTGGTCGATAAACTGGCTTGATCACGCCACTTTTGGATTCCCAGCCACACCAAATAAGCAGCACCAACCCATTTGATGATGGTAAAGGCCATTGCAGACTGAGCCACTAACGCACCAATACCAGCGCCAACCAACACAATATGAAAGGCTAAACCAATTTGCAGGCCAACGATCGCACCGAGTGATTTTCGCGTGCCGTAGCTTAAACCATTGCTAATGGAATTCACGGTTCCTGAGCCGGGTGCGAGACTGAAAACAATCGCTGTGACGATATAAGCCAACCAAACATGAAAATCCATGGTATTTCCTCTCGACTAAACTTCGTTAGCCACACATAATTTAAACTCGTTGTACTACCCAATAGATGTTAGGGCCAACAAAACATGACTACAGAGAGCGCAATCATTCAGCTTCCTTATACTCAAGAGTCTCATTTTGAGCAAGCAATCAATAATGAAGTTGCAGAGCTATGGCACAAGAGAAATGAAGGCTTTATAAAGTCAGCAGACAAGCGCAAACTTTTCTGGATTTCACTCACTGCAGAGCATCACTCTAAAGCGATTGTAGTCGTAAATGGCCGCATTGAATGTACCTATAAATATCAAGAATTGTTCTTTGACCTGTTTCAGCAAGGATACAACATCTATGCCTACGATCATCGTGGCCAAGGTCTATCCGAGCGTTTAATTGACAATCCGGAGATGGGCTACGTTGGTGAATTTGATGATTATGTCTCGGACTTGGCGCTCTTAGTTGAGTTTTTTGATTTATCGCGCTATCAGAAACGCTTTTTATTGGGTCACTCAATGGGAGGCAATATCATTACCCGTTATATCCAAACGCACAGTGACCACCCCTTTAATGCAATGACAGTGACGGCTCCTATGTACGGTATGAATATCGCTTGGTATTTAAAGCCGGTCGCGATGCTGCTTAGCCAAGTGCTGACCGCACTGCGCAGTGAGCCAAGTTATGCACCTGGGCAAGGGCCTTATTACCCAAAACCATTTGAGGGTAATTTGCTCAGCCAAAGTTCAGTCCGCTATCATTGGTTTCGCCAGTTATATGATGCTAAACCAGAATTGAAAATTGGCGGCGCCAGTACTCGCTGGGTATGGCAAGGTTTAATGGCCAGCAAGCAATGTTTGCTGCTCACTCGTCAAATAAAATTGCCTTTCTTACTGATTCAAGCTGGAGACGATCAAATCGTATCTAATGCAGCTCAAATACGTTTCATCAAAAAGTTGGCTCGAACCAATCCCCAATGCGCATTAAAAATCGTCTATCATGCACGCCATGAATTACTGTTTGAGATCGACGAATATCGAAATCAAACGTTACAAAGCACATTGGATTTTTTTGCACAACATTGATCTGAATGACCGCTAAATAAGGAAAAGGCGTGGTATTTTTTTACCCTCTTTTTCATGGCTAAATTCGAGTAAACTGAACATTCTGCAATACGATATCTCGTGTTGCCGCAGTATGTTCAAATGAGGGCAATATGACCACCACACGCAAAGACACTCCTTTCCAATTAGTAGCTTCTGATCTTGACGGCACGCTTCTCGCGCCAAACCACCAGCTCAGTGATTTCTCTAAACAAACATTGAAAGATCTGCACGACAAAGGCTACACCTTTATCTTTGCGACTGGCCGCCACCATGTTGATGTTGCAAGCATTCGCGAGCAAGTGGGGATTCCGGCTTATATGATCACCGCCAATGGCGCACGTGTACATGATCAACAAAACCAGTTGATGTACAGCAACAACGTACCAGGCGAATTAATTGCTTCTATCATTGAGACAGTGAAAGTTGATCCGGAAATTTTTGTTCACATCTATCGTGATGATGATTGGATGCTGGATCGTGATGATGAAATGCTACGTGATTACCACAAAGATTCTGGTTTTACTTACACGCTATTCGACATCAATAATCCGCCGACCGAAGGCGTGGCAAAATTGTTCTTTACTCATCCAGCACAAGATCATGAATACCTGGTGTCGTTTGAAGAAAAACTCAATGAAAAGTTTGGCGACACATTAAACATTGCCTTCTCGACACCTTGGTGTTTAGAGGTTATGGCTGCTGATGTATCAAAAGGTGACGCGCTGCAAGCAGTCGCTGAATCAATGGGTTTTAAACTGGAAAACTGTATCGCATTTGGCGACGGCATGAATGATGTTGAAATGCTGCAAATGGCCGGTAAAGGCTTAGTGATGGAAACATCACACCAACGAGTAAAGGCCGCCCTACCAGATAACGAAGTGATCGGCAGTAACGCCGATGATGCAGTTGCACATTACTTGCGTGAACATTTATTCTAAATCGCTCATTAGTGATCAAAAGGCAGCTCTGGCTGCCTTTGTTGTTTTTATCGCAACCATTTAATCTAACCCGTCCATTCCTTTTCCGTTATGGGCAACTTTTCCCTATCGTTCGATGTCTATAAACAAGAGCTCTGGTTCAGCTTTCAATAACCAGCCATAATAGCTCTTGATGACAGTTCGTATAAGGAAGAGAAACATGAAGGCGCTGAAAACCCCAGTCGCAATCGCCAGCCTACTGGCATTACAAGCTTGCTCTGTGTTCGACACAAGCCCTGCACTTACATCGGCGCAAACAAACCAAGTAAAGGCCAGTTTAGACCAACCGAACTCCATCAAACCGCAAACGTTTATTATGCGTGGCGAAGTCATTCTTGGTCATGAAGTCAGTTCAATTCAACCCTGTGGCAGTGAACAGCAATATTGGCTTTCACTCGATAATGACAAATTTCAACAAGGTATAAAACTGCTCAATGCCCCTTATCAACCAATGTATGGCGAGATGATTGGCCACTTAGAAACCTCGGGGAACGAAGGCTTTGACGCTGACTACACCGCCCGTTTTGTGGTTGAGAAGGTCAATATGCTCACTGCAGAGAATCCACAAAGATGTGAGCGACCAACACAAAACACTCGCGCCTTTGGCAACGAACCGTTCTGGTCGCTAGATTTCACCACCACCCATTTGAGCTTTCAGCCTATGGGAGGCGAAAAGCAAACATTGGCGATAACCACCTCACGCATTGAGCCGAATCGTCGTCGCTACGACTTTGCACAAGGTCAATTGGAACTTAATCACCGTAGCTGTTCTGATGGTATGAGCGATAGCCTTTATGGTTGGAGTGCCAACTTGCAGATCAATGATAAACGCTACAATGGCTGTGCAACGTTATCCAATGCCGATGCAACCCAAGATTGGGTGGGCGTTTACCAAGCCGCTTCAACCCAAAATAGTACCTTTAGCATCAAACTGGATGTACATCCTGATCATACCGCCACCACCACATATCAGTATCAAGACGGCAGTAGTGACTCAGTTGAACGTGGTTATTGGCAACAACTTAATCCTGACCAAGTTCAAGTGGTCATGACTCATCATCAACAGCAGCCCTTACTCTCTGAACGCCTATTTACTCGCGATGCTGAGCAGCTCAGCGCTAAGAAAGAAAAAGTTGGGGATATCATTTATCCGATTGCCGATGGTGGTTTAGTGTTATTTAAATCCCAAGCAGAAAATTCTGTTAGCGCCGCAGCATCAACGCAAAGCAACCCACGAGCCATCGCCTCAACGGCCGAATTCAATCCTAAAGTGGATCGCGCCATCAGGGATTACTTTAAAACAGAAAACATCGTTCCTGACAACACTCGCTACCGTTGGCTTACTTATGATTTGAATGGGGATAGCCAACCTGAATTACTGGTGCAACTCGATTGGTGTGGTTCCGGTGGTTGTACGTTACTGATTTTTGCCCATAACGAGCAACAGTGGCAATTCAATAGTCGTATGACATTAGTTAATACACCGCTAAACCTCGGCCAGAAAAGCCAACATGGTTGGCGCGATTTAGTGCTTTTTGTCAGTGGTGGCGGCGCTCAGGCCAATCAACATGTCTTACATTTCAATGGCAAACACTACCCGCTAAACCCAAGTATTGCTCCAGTCGCAGGGCTCAGCGATATCAGCCAAGTGCAATTATTTAGTGATGGTTTAACCCCACACCAACAAGGGGTACAGATGTAATGCCTCTGCCATCGACAAACAAAAATGAAAATGGTGCCTGTGCCGGTTGCGGCCTGCACCATCAATGCGTCTGCTCGCACCTGCCTAAGTTTGAATTCCCCGCGCATATTGCGCTACTGTTGCATGAAAATGAATTAGCCCGAGAAACTAATACCGGCCAATGGCTTTTGAAAGCCATCTCTTCCACCAGCATGCATATTTGGCAACGCAAGCTGCCTTGCCCCAAACTACACGCGATGATCAACGATCCCGCTTACTGCGCTTATCTACTGTTTCCCAATGACGAGAGCATTGCGCTAAGTGATGCCTATCACCAGGCCGAGCAGGCCTCTAGCTCGAAAATCCCCTTATTCATTGTGTTAGATGGCACATGGCAGGAAGCAAAAAAAATGTGGCAAAAGAGCCCATGGCTCCAAGTATTGCCAAGCGTGCATTTACTGCCACAACAGCAATCTAACTATCAGTTGCGCCGCAATCAACAGCAAGGACATTTATGCACGATTGAAGTAGGAAGTTGTATTGTCGAAGAGTTAGGTTTTGCAGTACAAGCGCAGCAACTGAATGACTTTTTCCAGCACTATATGCGCGCCTTCCAAGCCGATAAAAGTGGCCACGCCTTAAAAAGCTAAAACGCGTATGTGGTGGTGCGGATGTTATAGCTTGAGTAAGGCATCTAATCGATGAATCTCGATGTCTGGTAGTAAACTAGCATGGCGTGCTTGAGTTAAGGACACGCCTTGATCGTTATACCAACAGGCTTGAAAACCATTCCGTTTCGCGCCGGCGACATCCGTATTGAGGTGGTCGCCAACGTGCAAGATTCGTTTCGCTTCTATTGCTAAATACTGCTGCGCTTTAACAAACATATCCGCATGCGGCTTAGCATAACCATCACGTCCACCTTTTAGCACTAAGCTAAAATAATCACTCAAGCCAATACGCTCTAAATCAACATTACCATTGGTGATTGCGACCAATGGTCTTTTCTCTGCTAACTGAACCATCACGCGATGCGTCTCTTGGGGAACAATAAAATCACTGCGGTGTTCAAGTGTGATTTGCAGTAAATCATCCGCCGCTTGGTGTGCTTGAGGCGACGAATAACCCAAGAGCATCAAGCCTTGCGCAGTCGTGCGGTGACGCCACTGCGTCAGATCGCTATAAAGCCAGTTATCTTGTTCCGCTAGAGATATCTTTAAGTCAAACCACCACTGTTCTGATTGCGTAGCGGAGATCGGGTGATGGTGATGAAACCACTGATTCACTTGCTGTGTCATCTTACGAATCACCAGCCGGTTATCGTATAAGGTGTCATCAAGATCAAAGCTCATTGCCTCGATCGGCTTAAGTGAACGGTAAAATTTCATCATGCCACCTTCTGATTAATAGCAAACCCATCATTTGCTCGGTTTATTTCTTTTTTGCTCGCGGATGAGCTTGGTCATACACTTGCGCCAAGTGCTGGAAATCAAGATGGGTATAAATTTGCGTGGTTGAAATATTCTCATGGCCTAGCAGTTCTTGTACTGCACGCAGGTTATTACTCGATTCCAGCATATGGGTTGCAAATGAGTGACGCAATTTGTGTGGGCTAATATGGCTCGCGACTGATTGTTTTTGCCCCCACTCAGCCATGCGCTTTTGCACATTACGGTGAGAAATACGCACTCCGAGCTTAGAAACAAACAGCGCTTTTTCATCACTATTGGCTAAGCCAGAACGAACTTTTAGCCATTTGCCTACCCACTCTTTGGCCATGCCTGAAAATGGCACTTTACGTTCTTTATCGCCTTTACCGACCACGCGTAACTCACCGCTAAACAAACTAACATCTTTCAGGTTTACACTGACCATTTCGGCTAAACGCAACCCTGCGCCATACATCAATTCCATCATGGCACGATCACGAATTGAAAGCGGATCATCATCGGTCACTTCAAGTAATTGCCCCACTTCATCGACATCAAGGTTTTTCGGTAATGGGCGTTTTTTTCTTGGGGCTGAGACCCCTTTGGCTGGGTTAGCGGTTAACTCGCCACGTAACAAAAGAAAATCAAAGAAACTCCGCAGACAAGAAAGGCGGGTCGCCAAGCTACTGGCTTTCATCCCTTCCCGCATGCCTTTACTCGCTAATTGGCGAACCCAAGCAGCATCGACTTGCGTCCAATCATTTAATCCCATACTACGCAGATGCTGCGCCATGGTTTCCAGTTGCTGTTTGTAATTTCGTTGGGTATGAAGGCTAAGCCCTTTCTCGCTTCGCAGATATTCATAGAAACGGTCTAAGGGCTGTTGAAGACTATTAGGCAGAGGTTGTACTGATTCGCTCATTGCTGTCCACTTGCCAAGGTAGTGTCGCGATTACATGTGAAAGCACCGACGCTAAATGGCGTAAAAACAAAGTATCCATATGGGGTTGGAAGTGGCCGCCATCTTCACTGGAAAACGCTATCAATCCCTGAGTTTTTCCTTTACTTAAAGGTAGCACAACATAAGAGCCTAACTCTGGCGAACGGCTGTGCTCACCAAATAGCAACTCTCTATCAGCTTTACGCATTCGGCCTAAATACGCAGATTTACCATTGAGGTTGTTGGTTGCAAAACGCTGATAATGGTCCGGTATAATCCGGTTACGTAGCGATGGCGAATCAAATAAACGCACATAAGCGACTAAATCTAGGGATTTGGCCTTATTCTCAATCGCTTCAATCGCATTGAACAAAGCTTCACTCTTCAGCACCTGTTCTTGCAGATCCATAAATTCATGGAAGGTCTTATCGTTGTTTGCCGCAAGAGACATCAAACCGGTAATTTCTTCTTCTAACTCTTCAATCCGCTGTCGCTGGCGATTCATTTGAATATGAACCAAAGACACCGCACCTTGCTCTTGATTAGCCAAGGCTAAACGGTCCACCAGTTCACGGCGCCCAACAAAGAAATCTGGATTGTCACGCAGATACTCTGCAACCACTTCTGCAGTCAATGCATCCGCTTCTATTTGAGACACAAAACGATCCTTACTTAACAGTTAATCTGACCATCATAAACATGGCTTGCTGGCCCAGTCATATACAATGGGCTATCAACGCCTTTCCAGCGAATATTAAGCGTGCCGCCAGGCAACGAAACCGTGACGTTCTCATCCAGTAAACCTTGCAAAATACCCACCGCAACCGCACCACAAGCGCCACTGCCACAGGCTTGAGTTTCGCCCGCACCACGTTCATAGACGCGCAATTTAACTTCACTGCGATTGATCACTTGCATAAAGCCGGCATTCACTCGTTCAGGGAAGCGCTCATGGGACTCTAACAGTGGTCCGAGTGTTTCCACATCCGCAGTGTGTACATCATCAACGACCGTAACGACGTGTGGATTACCCATGCTCACAGCACCACAAAAAAGCGTTTTTTCATCGGTGCGCAAAATATAGGTTTTTTCCATTTGTTTGGCTTTAAATGGAATTTTACTCGGCTCAAATTCAGGCACACCCATATTCACTGTGATCTGATCATCCTCTTCACAGTAGAGAACCATTTTGCCTTTCTTGGTACTGACACTGATGCTGTACTTGTTAGTGAGCCCTTTCATACGAACAAAACGGGCAAAACAACGAGCACCATTGCCACATTGTTCAACTTCACTGCCGTCAGCATTAAAGATACGGTAGTGAAAATCAGTCTCTGGGTCATATGGCGCTTCAACCACCAGTAGCTGGTCGAAACCGACACCAGTATGACGATCCGCCAAACGGCGGATCAAATCAGGTGAGAAAAAGATGTTTTGAGTAATGCAGTCCACAACCATGAAATCATTACCCAAACCATGCATTTTAGAAAAATGGAAATGCATACAGTCTCTATTACTCCGGTAAAACGCTCTCTAGCGCCCAAAGGCTTGTGAGTTCTTCGCGTTGACGTACAAGGTGCGCTCGATTGCCATCAACCATCACCTCTGCCGCACGGGTACGCGTATTGTAGTTCGACGACATAACAAAGCCATAAGCGCCTGCAGAGCGTATTGCGAGTAAATCACTCGGCTCTAGCGTCAATGAACGGTCTTTGCCTAAGAAGTCACTGGTTTCGCAAATCGCACCAACCACATCATAATCCGTGGCTTCACCATCACGAGGATTTACAGGCACGATGTCTTGCCACGCTTGATATAGCGCAGGACGCATCAAGTCATTCATTGCCGCATCGACAATGGCAAAATTTTTGTGTTCAGTGTGCTTAAGAAATTCCACTTTGGTCAGCAACACACCGGCGTTGGCACAAATGGCACGGCCCGGTTCAAAGATCAATTCAAGATCAAGATGGTTGTCTAAACGACCCAACAGTGCTTTGGCATAATCTGATGGTTGCGGAGGCAATTCATCACGATAAACCACACCCAAACCACCACCGACATCCAGGTGACGAATATTGATACCTTTCGCTTTCAGCTCATCAATCAGCGCCAACAGACGATCGGTCGCATCGATGAAAGGTTCAAGGTCAGTCAACTGTGAACCGATATGGCAATCAATACCTTTTACATCAAGGTTGGTTAACTGCGTGGCAAGCTCATACACCACTGGTGCACGATCAAAAGCGATACCAAATTTGTTTTCACGCAAACCGGTTGAGATATATGGGTGGGTCTGAGCATCAACATCTGGATTAATGCGCAGTGATACTGGCGCTTTGACACCAAGCTCTGCAGCTACTTGGTTTAAACGCTCAAGTTCAGGTTCAGATTCAACGTTGAAGCACTTAATGCCCAGCTCTAGAGCGCGCTTCATCTCTGCTTCCGTTTTGCCTAAACCAGAGAACACGACTTTACTAGGCTCACCACCCGCAGCGATAACACGCTCAAGCTCACCGCCTGAAACGATGTCAAATCCCGAACCTAAGCGGGCAAGTGTGTTTAACACCCCAATATTAGAATTGGCTTTGACCGCGAAACACACTAAGTGTGGGTGTTCACCGACTGCTTTATCAAAAGCATGCCAATGACGTTCTAGCGTAGCGCGTGAATACACATAAAGTGGTGTTCCAAATTGCTCTGCTAAGTCAGATAAAGGAACCTCTTCGGCCCAAAGTTGGCCATCATCCTGATAATTGAAGTAATCCAAAATTGCTTTCCCTTTTAAGATTTTCTTTGTCGACTGACCGACATCACTTGCCGATATTAGTTTTCTTGAGACTGCTCATTCTGCGGAGCGTCGTCTGGCATGTAGAGTGGGCCTGTTTGACCGCAACCTGCCAAACCCAACATTGATAGTAAAAACAGAGCTAAGATTGATTTTTTCATGGGGCTAATCGTGATTATTATTCCAATGCCCCCTATAATCGCACCACACTCAAGAAAAGCAATAGGATAGACAAGATGAACGAGACAGAATTTCATCAACTTGCGGACGAACAAATGCAAATCATCGAAGAAATGATTGATGATTCTGGCGCGGATATCGATTTCGAAACCTCAGGTAACGTGATGACACTTGAATTTGAGAATCGCAGTCAAATCATCATCAACCGTCAAGAACCAATGAAAGAGATTTGGTTAGCATCGCGCTCTGGTGGCTTTCACTTTGCTTACGTTGATCAGCAATGGATTTGTTCAAAGACTGGCGTTGAACTCATTAGCATGGTTAAAGAAGAGTGTGAAAAGCACGCTGATGAAGAGATCGAATGGGTCTAAGCGAACCCAGTTCACCTTTGCTAGTACCTTTATAAAGCACAAATAATAAGAGCACCCTGATGGTGCTCTATTAGATTAAGCGTTGATCGCTCGATTAGGCTTGGTGTACGTCGCACCATCATTGCGGTATGGTACAATATAAGGCTCTTCGTCGTGGTTATGAACGATCTGATAGTATTGTGGTAAATTGAAGTTGATCAGCTTAGAGGCCATTTGGCTATCATCACGAGCAGACGTATAGAAACTATTCACGCTCGCGATCATCTCATCTTTCTCACCGTTAAACTGGTGATACACTTCCACCCGATTCGATTCATCAAGCACATAAATATTAAAGCCCTGCTCATTATCTTCGAAGAAGAACTGCACCAAACCTTCACTGGCGTAGTTATCCACGATTTCTGGCAGTTGATAATCTTGATCTTTATCCAACATCAATAACGGCGAACCCTTAAGTTTGTTGGATGAAATACTGCGGTAGAAATCAACCGAGTTCTCCAGCATTTGTACCGAGACACCGCGACGTTCAAAGAACAAGCCATACATCTGTTGAGCAATACGCAGCGCTTTAAAACGACGACGTTTTTCTTGTTCTACGGGCTTCAAACGCAGATCAATACACTCAGCTAGCAGCTGATAGACCATATTGCGCATGACACCACGCAAGTTTTTGCTATAGCAGAACACATCCACCGACTCAGGTGGTAACGCATCTTGGTGCATTTTGCCTAATACGGTTTTCAAGGCATCCAGCATCGCCGTTTCACCTTGAAAATGCAGTGTTCTCACTTCATGCCAAGAGTTGCGATAAACTAAATCAACGCTGCCGACCAAACATTTCTGTTCTGGGCCGTAACTAAAGATATCAATATTTTTCAAATCAACTTTCAACGACTTGCCACTTAACTCGGCAGTAGGATCGTTTTCAAAGTTGATGAACATCGCCAGTTGGCTGATTTCACACGGGCTCGCAAGTGCTTGCATGGTTGGGCGACGTTTGCGCAATGAAAAGGTATTACGCAAATCACTCACCATCTGATAAAACTTATCAATATCCAAGTAAGCATCGCGAATAACCGAATTTAAGCGTGTCGATTCAGTGATCAAACCATTGAAAAATGCCCATGCCACCAATTTACTTAAGTATTCATTATGCTCAAGATGCGGCTGCCCAAGGATACGCATAGGTTGCAACGGTTGCTTGTAGAGGTACCAACCTGACTGGTTCGTACGCCCTTGCGGTACTTCAATAAAAGTCAGGTCAGGCTCATGCAGATCAGGGGAAATCTGGGGGTTCAGCAAGGTAACTTTACCCGGCAGCACTTCAAACGCCGCATAAAGCTTGCGAGCCAAAATACTAATATCCTGAGGACTGATCGCCGAAGTAATGTCATTACGGCGAGCAAATTGAATCAAATTACGATAGCTCAACATCAATGCATCAAGTAACGCATGGTGGACGACCTTAACTTGCTCCACTTTCCAATGTCGACGATCATCAAGCTCAACAATGGTCGCGTGTGGCCAATGCCATTGCTCAACCATTTCGTTCATCGCTTCACGACGCCAAGCCACTGAACCTATACCAGGCTCACGTGATAACTTTTCATGAGTCTTAAGGTAAAAACAACGACGCACTAAATCCAAACGAGTTGTGTCACCAATTCGCTCTAAATAGCGAGTCACCTTCTCAAGCATTAGATAATACGCATCCATACCATATAGGTCGGGTTCGTCAGCAAAAAAGCGACGTTTGGTATCAAGGCTAAGAAGTTGTGTATTTGGATACTCCCACGAATACGCCTCTAGTAAGATCGCTTTAAGCACCGACTTATAAGGTGAGTCGATACTCTTGTACAACTGCCATAAATTCGAACCAAAATATTCTTCAGCTGGAATTCGGTTAAGCTGACCAAAGTCAATCCAAGTAGAGCAATCTATTGTGCCCGCTTGGCACAAACGCTCTACGTATTCGTCGTAGCATTCTTCCATTTCTGGTGGAACAACTTGCCATAACAATCTTTGTCCTGCCAAGCGTACTGCACTGCGGTAAAACTCATCCAACAACAACATGTGCTGTGAGGAACCACAGTTATCACCGGTCATTTCTTCCGAACGGTTAGACTTAAAGCGCTCTTCATCCATGATGAAAAAGTTCGCTTCAATACCTTGGCTCTGTGCCCAATCAGTGATCAGTAGACACTTATTATTGAGATTTTCACGCTCATCGTGGCTCATCAAAGGCGACACACAAACCCAAATGTCTAAGTCACTTGAGGTGCTTTGTCCAATGGATGAAGTACTGCCCATTGTATAGAGCGCTAAAATCGCAGGGGTATCACGAGAGGAAAGAGATTGGCCGATGGTGAGTTCGGTGTCTTCAATCAGCTGACGCTGAACTGAGTTTGGTTCAAGGCCATAAATACCATACGGTACTTGCGCGTCATAATAACCAGGGAACACCGGGTGATTGTAGTGCAGAAGGACAGGAATAAGATGAAAGACTCGCTGAGCTTGCAAATCCATAAGCGCCAGCGCGCGATCGATTCGCTGCTGGTTCAAGTTATCTAGTCTTTGGATCAACTTCTCAGTGTAAGCCTGCAAGGGTTATTCCTTGAATGATTTTATATTCGACGCCTTGGTCGAAAATTCGCCTAAAGCACCAACAAAACGTGATCAATCTATCATTTTTATTTGAATTGGTAAAGATTTGTACGATCGAATCTACATTGTTTTGCTGCTCAACTTCCGTCGTTCACTCAGCCCATAGTGTGGTATGTAACTGCTTTTTCTTATAATAGCCTAGTCTATAAACGGGATTGCTATCACACTATTTTGACAATAATGTGCTACAGAATCGGGAATTATCCTTAGCTTGCAATCGCAAGTAAATTTTTCACCCACACAATGGTAGGATAAGCCTATTCACCTTTAAATTATCGCAGGCGATTATGACACACTCATCTCCAATCCGAATTGCAACACGCAAAAGCCCACTCGCTCTTTGGCAAGCATATTTTGTTAGAGACGCACTGCAAGCTGCCCACCCTGGTTTAGAAGTAGAGCTGGTGACCATGGTAACCAAGGGCGATATCATTCTTGATACTCCGCTAGCAAAAGTCGGTGGTAAAGGCTTGTTCGTGAAAGAGTTGGAAGTGGCGATGTTAGAAGGTCGTGCAGACCTTGCCGTTCACTCGATGAAAGATGTACCGGTTGATTTTCCTGAAGGGCTTGGCCTGGTTACAATTTGTGAGCGTGAAGACCCACGTGATGCTTTTGTTTCCAACACTTACAACAGCATTGATGAACTGCCGCAAGGCGCCGTAGTCGGCACTTGTAGCCTACGCCGCCAGTGTCAAATTAAGGAACGCCGCCCAGACATCATTATTAAAGACCTACGTGGCAATGTAGGGACCCGTCTGGGCAAACTAGACGCTGGCGAATTTGACGCCATTGTTCTTGCAGCGGCAGGACTCAAGCGTTTGGAACTCGAAGAACGCATTCGTAGTTTCATGGAAGCGGAAGAATCATTGCCTGCGGTTGGTCAAGGTGCGGTAGGCATTGAATGTCGTTTAGATGATGAACGCTTAATTAAGCTGCTTGAACCACTTAACCACAAAGATACTGCCGATCGCGTGCTGTGTGAGCGCGCGATGAATCTCACCCTTGAAGGCGGCTGCCAAGTACCTATCGGTAGTTACTCATTATTAGACGGCGACCAAATCTGGCTCCGCGCTCTAGTAGGAGAGCCTGATGGCTCACAAATTATTCGCGGCGAAATCCACGGCCCACGAACTCAAGCAGAAGAACTCGGTATCACACTGGCGAATCAACTGTTAGACCAAGGCGCTCGTGACATTTTAACTAGGCTCTACGCTGACCACGAGTAATCACCATGACAGTGTTGGTCACTCGACCAGGTGAACAAGGGAAAGCGCTTTGCCATCAGCTTCAACTGCATGGCGTAAAAGCGCTTCATCACCCACTGATTACCATCCAAGCTGGAGAACATCTCTCCAGCTTACCTCTTCAACTTCGTGATATAGATATTGTTATCGCGGTCAGTCAACACGCAGTTAAATTCGCCCGCCGAGTGCTTACGGATCAGCAGGTCGATTGGCCTCAATCAATAACTTACCTTGCCGTTGGTCAAAAAACAGCACACTATTTAGGCAAAGCAGTACAACAAAACGTAAACTATCCAGAAGTAAGTGATAGTGAGCATTTGCTGAGCATGCCTCAACTTAACGATATTGTCGGCAAGCGTATCTTGATATTGCGTGGCAATGGTGGCCGTGAACTCATTTTTGACACACTGATACAACGCCAAGCTCAGGTAGAATATTGCGAAGTATATAAACGAGAAAATCTCGCTTTCCGCTCAGAATTAACGGTACCACTCTGGCAAGATAACCAAGTGGATCGACTAGTGATTACCAGTTCCGGGCAACTTAACTTTTTTATCCAGCAAACGATGCCTCAATACCAGAGCTGGTTACAACAATTAACGCTTTTTGTTCCAAGTGAACGAATTGCAAATGAAGCGCGACGTTTTGGCTTCCATTCCGTCGTCAATACAGGAAGTGCTTCAAACCAAGATTTATTGGCAACTCTCTGGCCAAACAAACAGGACGAGAATCATGACAAGTAAAAAAAACAACGATCAGGTTGAATCAGAGAAAGAAACCAAAGCGACCATCGATGAACAAAAACAAGAACAGCTAAGTTCATCAAAACAAAGCGAGCCGAACAAAGACACCACAGATAAAAACCAAGCGGTGGGTTCACCGTCGCCCCCACCTCAAGCAACACCCAATAACCAGCCTCCAAAGTTTGAAGAGAAGCAAGGTAAACGCGGCGTAAAGCTGGGGGTAGTCGCCATCGTGCTATCTATCTTATTCGGTGGTGGTTTAACTTATCACCTGCAACAAAAAGACGCTCAATACCAAGCACAGTTAGATGCGCTGCGTAATCAACTAGAACAAACTCAGTCTTCTCTACGCAGTGAGTTGGCTTCTGCAGAAAAAGCGACTATCGCAAAAGCAACTGAAGTCACTCACCATGCTGAGACCATTCTAGCGCAACAGCAGAAAAGTATTGAGAGCCTGCAATTGGCTATTTCTGATGTCAAAGGTCGTCGTCCTAACGACTGGTTACTTGCAGAGGCGGATTATTTAGTCAAACTTGCCGGTCGTAAATTGTTTTTAGAACATGACGCGGAAAGCGCGACTCAGTTGATGGAAAGTGCGGATCAACGTATTGCGGCACTGAACGACCCAAGCTTAGTACCGCTGCGTAAACTAATGGCAAAAGACATCACCACACTAAAATCAATCCCTTTCATCGACCGTGATGGCTTAGTGTTACGTTTAACGGCACTTCAACAACAAGTCGATGAATTACCATTAGCAAACGCTATTTTGCCTGAAGCTCAACCCGAGCAACCTAAAGAAGTCTCGCAAGACATCTCCGACTGGCAAAGCAATCTTAAAACCTCACTTAAAGATTTCTCTGAAAACTTTATTACCTTCCGTTCGCGCGATGGCAACATCATTCCACTGCTCTCACCACAGCAGCATTTCTATTTAAAAGAGAATATGAAAGCCAAGCTGGAAACTGCTATTAAAGCGGTTTATATCGAACAACAAGACATTTATGTTGCAGCTCTCGATACCGCTGAACAATGGTCTCAATCTTTCTTCGACCCAGACAGTAATGCCGTTAAAGAATTTGATAAGGCGCTGAAGCAGCTGAGTAAACAGAATGTTCAAGTGGACTATCCGGTCAAACTACAAACTCAGCAAAGCTTATCAGATGTGATACGCGACAGGTTACGTCGTGAGGTCAGTACGTTAGGAACGGAGGATAAATAATGTTTCGACTGATATTCCTCTTTATTGTTCTCGGGGCCGGGCTTTTTGTCGGCAGTCAATATTCTGGTCAACAAGGCTATGTCCTGATTTCAGTCGCCAACCAAACGATTGAGATGAGCGTGACAACCTTAGTGATCTTCATCATCGCTGCATTGGCTCTACTGTTCGGTTTAGAGTACTTAATCAAGAAAGTATTTTATGCAAGTTCAGCGACGTGGAACTATTTCAGCGTGCGGAAAATGCGTCGCTCTCGTCGCTTAACCAATGAAGGTATTATTAAGTTACTAGAAGGTGATTTTAAAAATGCTGAGAAGAAAGTAACGAGTTGGGCGAATCATCATGATATGCCTCTGCTATGCTATTTGGTTGCTTCAGAAGCTGCGCAAGGTCTCGGCGATGATGCCAAGCGCGATCACTATTTACAGCTGGCCTCTGAACAAAAAGATTCCCGCTTAGCGGTTGAGCTTACTCGAGCAAAACAGCAGTTACGCGAAAGTCGCTTTGAAGACGCTTTCGCCACTCTTTCTGATTTAAAAGGTGAGTTTCCAAATAACACTGTCGTGCTCAACTTACTTAAATCGGTTTATGTTGAGTTAAAGCTTTGGCAATTGTTACTAGACCTACTACCAAAACTGAGCAAAGCGAAGTTGATCACCAAAGAAGAACAACAGCAACTAGTGCAACGGGCAGAATGTGGGTTACTTACGGAAATCGCAGAGCAACAAGGTAGTGAAGGTTTGATTCAACACTGGAACTCACTTCCTCGTAAAGTCAAAGGTGACCTTCACTTAGTGGAATGCTTTAGTAAGCAATTAATCATGCGTAAAGCGGACGATAATGCCTTTACCATTATTAAAGAAACACTCAAAAAGCATCCAAATGCCGACCTCTATAAATTGCTGCCTGAGCTCAATCTTCTTGATAGCCATCCAGCAGAAGTCTTCTTAGAAGAGACACTGCGTAAGGATGCCAACAATGCGGAAGCCCATAGCGCCCTTGCACAATTTCATTTACGTAGCCAAAAATGGTCGGAAGCTCAGCAACACTTTGAAAAAGCACTTGCTCAACGATCCAATGTTTCAGACTACGCTTACCTTGCTGATTCGTTAGAGAAGCAAAACTTTAATAAAGCGGCGCATGAAGTGTCTAAAAAAGCACTTACTCTCGTGAGCAACAAGTAGTAATTAAACAATCATCTAACCATCGAGCCGGCAGTAATGCCGGCTTTTTTATATCCAAATAAACTGTTCACAACGCATTCACATAGCATCAGATACCATATAAGAAATACCTATGACAGAGGCTCAACTATGAACAAAATAACTCCAATCCTCATTCTCGCGACCTCTCTAGCCTACGCTTCAATAAGCCACGCAACCCCTTTAGACAGCGCTAAACAAAACTATCAATCCCTTTGTAGCTCCTGTCATGGAAAGCTTGGTCATGGTGATGGTATAGCAGCAAATGGATTAAAAGAAACACCATCCAATATCTATCAAGAACTCAACTCTTGGTTTGAAACAGAAGCTGAGCTTATCGATGTAGTATTGAATGGTAATGAAGAAATGCCTGCATGGGGAAGCGTTCTGGATCAACAGCAAGTAAAAGAGATCTTTGCTTACATTGAGCATATTAATCAAGATAAGTAGCAGGGCAAAAAACCTCATTAGGCCGCAGACAACATACGTCTATGTAGACTCAAAGAGTGGCTTAAAATAGAGAATAGAAAAGCATGGTAGTGGCTAATCAGAGCTTCAATTAAGTTTCTAAGCAACACGCCCCCTAGCGTGACAGGCCGCTAAGCTCTTCAATAAAAATCCTAACCAACTGAACTGCCATCAC
>NZ_AFWF01000213.1 GCF_000222605.1 Vibrio ichthyoenteri ATCC 700023
GGGCAGTCTAAATTGACGTATCACTAACAACGTAAACTCGCGAGGGCGTATGAAACTCAAAACTCAGGCCTATATTCTGTCAGCCATCATTTTAACCGCGCTTTTAGCACTGACAGTAACTGGACTATGGACACTGCGCGTTGCCAGTAACTTAGACAACAAAGCCCGTGTAACCGAATTATTCAAAAGTGCCTACAGCATTTTGACTGAAGTAGAACAAATGGCGATTGAAGGCTCATTAGGTGAAGATGAAGCAAAAGCACTCGCCACTCGTCTACTTCGCAACAACATTTACAAAGACAATGAGTATGTCTACGTAGCCGATGAAAATATGATTTTCGTTGCGACGCCACTTGATCCTCAGCTGCACGGCACCAGCTTTAATGACTTTAAAGATGGCGATGGCAAAAGTGTTGGTCAATTAATCCAGCGCGAACTGGGCAACACCACTGGTCAAATCGTTGAATACACTTGGACGCAAAAACTGGAAGACGGCACCATTGAAGAAAAACTTTCCATTGCTGAGAAAACTCCACATTGGGGTTGGGTTGTAGGAACCGGCATTGGTTTCAATGAAGTGAATGCTCGCTTCTGGTCTACCGCACAATGGCAGCTAATACTCTGCTTTGCCATTGCATCCGCTATCTTTAGCGTTCTCATTGTCTCTATACGTAAAATCCTGAGTTTATTGGGTGGTGAACCACAAGACGTACTAAACGCGGTTCAAGCGGTCGCTCAGGGCGATATACAGGCTTCATTTGACAAGACGGCTCCAAAGGGCAGTATTTATGAAGCCGTACAGCAAATGAGTATCTCATTAGCTCAGCTAGTGAAAAACCTCGACAGCTCGATGATCGCTTTACGTCAGGAATTAGCCAATGTAGAGGATCGTTCCGCTTCTATCGCAGGTTTGACCGACTCGCAACAACAGTCAACGGAAATGATCGCAACAGCCATGACAGAAATGGCCTCTTCAGCGAATAACGTTGCCGACTCAGCTCGAGATACTGCAAGCAATACCGAAGAAGCCGATAAGCAGAGCCAACACACCCAGCAATTGATCCATAACACGGTGGATAATATTCAAGGCCTCGCGTCACAACTTGGTACCGCAAGCCAAGCCGTCGCAGATCTTGATAGCGACGTAAACAACATCGTGAAAGTACTTGATGTGATCGGAGATATCGCAGAACAGACCAACCTACTGGCTCTAAACGCAGCGATTGAAGCAGCACGGGCTGGCGAACAAGGCCGTGGTTTTGCTGTGGTAGCTGATGAAGTTCGTAACCTTCAATCTAGCACCAAAGAAATTCAACAAATGATCACCAACTTACAAGCTGGTTCGCGCAATGCGATTAACACGATGGAAGTGTGTGCGGAAACCAGCCAAAGTACCGTGGTTGAGTCGCAAAATGCTTCAGAGGCTCTGCAACAGATCGTTGTCGCCTTAGAATCTATCACTCAAATGAGCCACCAAATCGCAACTGCTGCTGCAGAACAAACTCAAGTTGGTGATGATATTGCCAAGCGAATTAACCTAATTGAAGAGAGCGGTAATCAGTTGGGTAATGTGGTTGCAGAGAGTCACAGCAGCACACAAAGCCTAAATACCTTGGCAAACGACTTAGAAAGTTGGGTGAGTAAGTTTACTGTTAAGCAGTAATTACAACCATAAACCATAAAAAGCACGCTTAACCGCGTGCTTTTTTTCTACCTGAGACAAAATAATATCCCCCTTGATTAGCAAGAATGCATGGCTGAACTGGCCTCACAAGCCTATATATGGCTAAAAACAGCCCATTAAGTATAGAAAAGCAACAAACGATATTTTTTTTGCATTTTAATGTTGACCTGAAAAGCGAAAAGCCGTTTAATACACCTCGTCGCCCGGATAGCTCAGTCGGTAGAGCAGAGGATTGAAAATCCTCGTGTCGGTGGTTCGATTCCGCCTCCGGGCACCACAATTTGATTGTTGGTGTCTTAGACATCAATGAAAAATAAAGAAATAGTGCGCCGACTTAGCTCAGTAGGTAGAGCAACTGACTTGTAATCAGTAGGTCACCAGTTCGACTCCGGTAGTCGGCACCATTCTTTATTTGAAAAGATAATTCCCCCTTAGTTCAGTCGGTAGAACGGCGGACTGTTAATCCGTATGTCGCAAGTTCAAGTCTTGCAGGGGGAGCCACTTTCAATTAACAAGCGAAGCTTGTTGATGAAAAACGTGCCGACTTAGCTCAGTAGGTAGAGCAACTGACTTGTAATCAGTAGGTCACCAGTTCGACTCCGGTAGTCGGCACCATCTTTTCCCCCTTAGTTCAGTCGGTAGAACGGCGGACTGTTAATCCGTATGTCGCAAGTTCAAGTCTTGCAGGGGGAGCCACATTCGAGAAAGCCTCATCATCTGATGAGGCTTTTTTTTGTCTGTCATTTGCCCTTCCCTGCTTATCGCTCGTCACGCATAGATGACTCATTACAGTAAACTGGCCAATTGTTTAATGGTCGTGAGTGTTGGCATGCTCGGCATATCGTAGTTTGCCCCCGTCGCGACAATCACCGCTTGTTTTCCTGGTAGCATCATAATGTACTGCTCACCGATACCTACCGCCGCTACTGCACCATTTACAGTTGGAACCTGCCAAAAGTGCAAACCATAACCCATATTATAGCTATGAAACTGACTGGACTTTAGTTGCTCAAACCAATGCTTAGCAACAATTTGTTGCCCCGAAAAATGCCCTTGATTAAGCCACATCAAGCCAAACTTTCCCATATCCTCCGGCGTAAGCATTAAACCCCAGTCTGCGCCAGGCTCATTGCTGCCATGCTGATTCGACCAACGATAATTTTCTATCGCTAACGGGGAAAATAGCTTCTCTTTCATGACCACAGCAAAGGGTTGACCATATACCCGCTCAATCACCTTGGACAAACCGACCGTTGAAAGGCCACTATAAGCAAAACGAGTTCCTGGCTTAAAAGCGAGATCAGTGGAGAGGAACTGCGCTAACAAATCTTTAGCCATATAATGACGCGTAAATGCATTGCCTGAACTATACGAAGCGGCAAGTTCATCCAAGGCATAACCTGTCGACATATTTAACATATCCCGCACGCTAATTTGCATCTTCTCCGCTCTATCGTTCGCTTGATACTCGGGAAATAAACTGAACACCGGCACATCCAAACTGGCGAGCTTACCTTCATCAACCGCGATGAAAATTAATGTGGCAACAAAGGATTTCGTCACCGAATGGAGATTATGTAGTTCAGAGGGCCCTACAGGCACACTAGGCCGACTTTGTGAGCCAATGCGGCCACTGCCCTGCCTATGCAGCTCAAGCACCTTATTTCCTTGCTGCCACGCAATCAAAGAGTGGATATTATTTCCTTTACCGCTTTCCACTCGCTTTTCGATAGACGCAAAACGCTCTGCACTGATCACAACCTCAACGCTGGGCTTGGAACAACCAAATAGGAATAAGCCCATCGCTAAGATAAATAACTTTTGCTTCATCTTGTTACTCTCCATTGACTTCAGGCCAATAAAACAAAAAAAGAGAACGATTTCAGCGTGCTGCTACAGATATAAAAAAAGCGTGCGACTAAGCGCACGCTTTCTCAACTCATTTTGTCACTATCATCAAACGAAGATTATTTGCTTTGGTTTAAAACCTTTACTTCGTCATTCAGTTCAGCCAGTTTTTGTTCCATTTGCTCACGACACAAATTAGCCACTTCACGCACTTGCTCTTTCTTACAGCCTTGTGTGCTCACTGGTGGTAGCATTTCAACGATAACATGGCCGTTGTTCCAACGGTTTAGTTTCACGCCTTCAGTGGAACTGCATACAATCGGCACCACATCCACGCCCGCGCCGATAGCGGTGTGAAAGGCCCCTGTTTTAAATGGCAGTAGACCACGGCCACGTGAACGAGTACCTTCCGGGAACATCCAAATAGACACATCGCTGTTTTTCATCTTGTCGATCACTTGATCAATAGTTCCCATCGCTTTACTGCGGTTACCACGATCAATCAAAATGTTACCGGTTAGCCAATACAACTGACCAAATAAAGGTAGGAAAGCCAGACTCTTTTTACCAACGGTGACGACCTTAGGCGTAACGGCAGCCGCCACAGTGAAGAGATCCCAGTTATTCTGATGGTTAGCAATGTAGACATGCTGACCACGTGTGTAGGCATCCTCTGGCATTCTAAGCTCTAACTTGATGCCAAAGACACGAGCCATCTTGCCGAACAAGCGACCGAAGGTGAACACGTGTTTTGGGTTACGTGGGCTCAGCAAACAGTAGCCGCAGCCAAAGACAAACATGACAATCGCAAATATCGCGACAGCAAAAACACGGAACAGTGCAATCATTAATGTTCTCCAAGAACATGAGAGGAAAAATTATGGCCATAATCTAACGTATCTTTTGGCCATAAAAAAGCCGAAACTAATGTTTCGGCTTACATTTGTTCGCTAAACTGTTTTATAACCGGTCTAGCTTACTTAGTTGGCTTCGCGAAAACGCTCAATATTAGCGCCCAACGCTGACAATTTATCTTCAATCTTATCGTAACCACGATCGATATGATAAATACGGTCAACAATGGTTTCGCCTTGAGCAATACAGCCAGCAATCACAAGGCTCGCAGAAGCGCGTAGGTCGGTTGCCATCACTTGAGCACCGCTCAGAGACTCAACATCACCACAGATCACTGTGTTGCCTTCGATCTCCGCTTTAGCGCCCATACGCATCAGTTCTGGCACGTGCATGAAACGGTTTTCAAAAATCGTTTCAGTGATCACGCCACCGCCTTTTGCCATTAGGTTCAACAAAGTAAACTGAGCTTGCATATCCGTCGGGAAACCAGGGTGTGGCGCCGTACGGATCGTTACCGCTTTTAGCTCACGGCCAGTCATATCAAGCGAAATCCAGTCTTCACCCGTTTCAACTTGCGCACCCGCTTCTTCCAGCTTAGCTAGCACCGCTTCTAGTAGATGTGCACGTGTATTACGACACACCACTTTGCCACCAGAAACCGCCGCAGCAACTAAGAAGGTACCCGTTTCAATACGGTCAGCAACCACAGCGTGTTTACCACCACCAAGGCGCTCAACACCTTCGATAGTAATGGTATCAGTGCCGGCACCGGTAATTTTAGCGCCAAGCGTGTTCAAGAACTCAGCGGTATCAACGATTTCAGGTTCACGTGCTGCGTTATCAAGTACGGTTTTACCTTCCGCAAGTGTCGCTGCACACATGATAGTGATAGTTGCGCCAACACTGACTTTATCCATCACGATGTGCGCACCTTTCAAGCGACCATCGACAGAGGCCTTCACATAGCCATCTTCCAGTACAATCGTTGCACCAAGTTGCTCTAGACCATGAATATGAAGGTCTACAGGGCGTGCACCGATAGCACAACCACCAGGCAGTGATACTTGACCTTGGCCAAAACGAGCGACTAGTGGACCTAGCGCCCAAATAGACGCACGCATGGTCTTAACCAAGTCATAAGGCGCACAATATTCATTGATGCTGCTTGGGTCCACGTGCACAGAACCATTACGCTCTACTTTCGCACCTAAGCGCTTAAGCAGTTCCATTGTGGTATCAATGTCACGTAAGTGAGGGACATTAGTCACTTCAACTGGCTCTTCCGCCAAAATTGAAGCAAAAAGAATTGGTAGGGCGGCGTTCTTCGCACCAGAGATAGTGACTTCACCAACTAGGGGCTTGTTAGAACCTGTTACTCTAAATTTTTCCATTACTAAACCTTACAGTGACATCAACTTCTTATCGCGAGCCCATTCAGTCGGCGTGTATGCCTTGATGGAAAGCGCGTGGATGTCATTTCTTTGGATATATTCCATGAGTGGCGCATAAATGGTTTGTTGTTTCTTAACGCGGTTCATTCCCTCGAAACAAGCATCAACAGCGATCACTTCGTAGTGGCTACCCTCGCCCTTCACGTGTAGTTCTTCTAGGTTTAGTGCTTCGTTTAAAATCTGTTGTACTTTTGCGCTATCCACAATTTACCTCTAATTAATCTTTATGTGCTCAGCAATGTGTTTTTCAACATTACTCAGTGCCAGCAAAGTGCTGAGTTGCTTAGGCACGAAGCTGAGCATTATATGACAGTTTTGTTTTTTTGCATGCTCTAATAGGTGGATGAGCATCACCATTCCCGCCGAATCCACTCTCTCAACCTCAGAAAGATCCAGTTCCAGAGTCGATTGTTGTAGATGGCAAGCTTTGAGTTGCTTCCACAACATCGGTACGGTATCACGGTTCAATAACCCGTTAAGTTTAGCAACATTGTCATCAACACGCTGATATTGCTCATGCGCTATCATTTTTGTGCCTCAAAACGGATCGGTTGAGCGGCTAGCCCATCAAGCTCTTTTGCCACCGCTAAGATGCCATCTTGACGTAATTTACCGCTCCATTCTGATTGTTTACTTGAAAGTAAACTAATACCTTCAGCAATCATATCAAACACTTTCCATTCACCGGTTTTCTTATCTTTACGTAATTTGAATTCCAGTTGAATATTCGGACGAGGCGCATCAACAATATCGACCTTTACGCTCGTAATGGTCTTACTTGGATCAATCTTCAACTCCGGACCAAATTCGATTTCTTGGTCGGTATATTGCGTCAACACTTGAGCATAAGAGGCAATTAAGTAAGAGCGGAATGCAATGATAAACTGATTTACATCGGCACGGTCAGCGCCTTTCAAGTTTGAACCAAGTAGCTTCAATGCCGCATATTTGTAATTCACGTAAGGCATCAACTCTTCTTCCACAATCACTTTTAGGTGGTTAGGATCTTGTTTAATGATGCTTTGTTCTGCTTTCAAACGTTCAAAAGCCATACTACCCACTTGTTCCATCATTGGGTAAGGCTGTGTTTTGTCGATTTGCGCACTCATCGCACTAACTGGCAGCAATAGAGCACAAATCGTTAATAGCATTTTTTTCAACATTACTTCTCTCCAGAATCAGAGCCGCCGCCAACGCTATACAGCACTTGGCCAATAAGATCTTCTAACACCAAAGCAGATTTGGTGTCCTCAATATAATCGCCATCCACCAGCATTTGTTCATCATCAAACACAAAACCCGGAGTTAAACCGATGTACTGTTCACCAATCAAGCCAGAGGTAAGAATCTGCACGCTCGAGGTTTCAGGGAACTGCTGGTATTGACTACTCACCGCCATACCAACTACCGGTAATAGCGATTCAGGATTCAAAGTGATCGACGTTACGCGACCAACTACCACACCTCCGACTTTCACAGGAGAGCGCACTTTCAAGCTACCAATGTTATCGAATTCGGCATTTAAGCTGTAAGTATCGTTCGAACCGATGCCTTTTACGTCAGCGACTTGAAAAATCATAATCAAGACTGCGCAAATTCCCGCCAAGATGAAGCTACCTACCCATAATTCTGTTTTACGTGTCTGTTGCATGTTTAGTTCCCGAACATCAATGCGGTCAGTACGAAGTCTAGTCCAAGTACTGCCAAAGAAGAGTGTACTACCGTGCGAGTGGTTGCACGGCTGATGCCTTCCGAAGTAGGAATTGCATCGTATCCATTAAATAAAGCTATCCAAGTCACGGTGATGGCAAAGACAAAACTTTTGATAAAGCTGTTGCCAATATCCTGACCCAGTTCAACTGAAGACTGCATTGCCGACCAGAAACTACCGTGATCGATGCCTTTCCAGTCTACTCCGACCAACTGACCGCCCCAGATCCCGACAGCCATGAAAATCATCGTCAACAGCGGCATAGAAATAACCCCAGCCCAAAAACGTGGTGCAATCACACGTTTCAGCGGGTCGACAGCCATCATCTCCATGGAAGAAAGTTGTTCTGTTGCTTTCATCAAGCCAATTTCAGCCGTCAATGCAGAGCCAGCCCTACCGGCAAACAATAACGCCGTCACAACCGGGCCTAATTCACGCAATAACGACAGCGCAACCATTTGACCTAATGCACCTTCAGCTCCGAAATCAATCAGAATGACATAACCCTGCAGGCTCAATACCATGCCAATAAACAGACCAGATAAAATAATGATCAGCAAAGATTGAACGCCAACGCTATACAACTGCTTAATTAACAACGGTGCATTTTTGATCGGATGAGGTCTGGCTGCTAGTGCGCCAAATAGCATCAAGCTAGCACGACCAACGGCGGCACTAAACCCCATCGCGCGTCGGCCTAGAGAAGCTATAAAATCGAGAAAATTAGCTATCATTGAAACAGGTCCTCGCCAATCGGTTTTGCCGGATAACGAAATGGCACCGGGCCATCGGCATCGCCTACTAGGAATTGTTGAACTTGAGGATCAGGATTGGCTCTTAACTCATCAGGTGTACCACTCGCAATGACTTGACCATTAGCAAGAATATAAACCCAATCAGCAATACTCATGACTTCAGGGACATCATGAGAAACCACAATAGCAGTAATTGCTAAGGCTTGATTAAGATTACGAATTAGCTCCACCAGCACGCCCATGGTGATCGGGTCTTGGCCGACGAAAGGTTCGTCAAACATGATAAGTTCTGGATCTAAAGCAATCGAACGCGCTAAGGCAGCACGTCTCGCCATACCGCCAGAAAGTTCACTTGGCATGAGCTCAGCGGCACCACGTAAACCTACCGCTTCCAGTTTTAACAATACCAGAGTACGTAGCAACTCTTCATCTAGTTGAGTGTGCTCTCTCAACGGGAAAGCAACGTTATCGAAAACGTTAAGATCGGTGAAAAGCGCCCCCGATTGAAAAAGCATACTCATGCGTTTTCTTTCTTGGTAGAGCTTGCGGCGACTTAATGCAGGGATATTCAAACCATCAAATAAAACCTCTCCACTGTCGGGAGAAATTTGCCCGCCAATCAGGCGTAACAAAGTCGTTTTACCAATCCCTGATGGCCCCATAATGGCAGTTACTTTGCCTTTGGGAACATGGAGGCTTACGTTATCAAAAATCTTCCTATCTCCACGTGAGAAGGAGAGATTGTTGACCGTAACCAAATCAGTTGATGACATTAGATACTCGTCGTCAGAATCCTTTATATAATGCGCAATCATAAGCAGATTAATGGCGAATTTAAAGCACTGTTCAATTAAATGTGAAGCACTTAAATCACGTTCTTACATTCAGAGCACATATCGAATTACAAACTGAGCGGTAAATAATTGAATGTTCAGCTTCCATTTTACCCCCCAACACGTCAAAATTGGCGGTTAAATTGTTCAGTTTGTAGATAAGTTAGGATATATCATGATCGAAGCCGTTGCGTTTCTTATTGTTGGTCTCATTTTTTTGGTATGGAGTGCCGACAAACTGGTTTATGGCTCTGCAGCCCTAGCGCGCAACTTCGGTATTTCTCCGCTGGTGATTGGTATGACAATCTTAGCGATGGGCTCTTCAGCCCCAGAAATGATGGTATCCGCGACAGCGGCTCTTGATGGCAAAACCGATACAGCCGTAGGTAACGTTATTGGTTCAAACATCGCTAACATTGCGTTGATCCTTGGTATTACCGCCATGATCAAGCCACTGTCGATAAGCTCCCCTGTTCTGCGCCGCGAACTGCCCCTAATGATTGGTGTCACTCTGATTGCAGGCGCCATCTTATGGGATAACCACCTTGGCTTCTACGAAGGTGTACTGCTGCTAGGGCTATTCGTTATCTTTATCCTAGCCATGCTACGTATTAGCCGCAAAGAACAGCCAAATGGTGATGTGCTACTTGAAGAACAAGAGCAAGACGTTCCTGAGGGTGTAGACAACAAAATTGCCTTAATGTGGGTGGTTATCGGTTTAATTATTTTACCTATCGCTGCTGACACACTCGTAGATAGCTCTGTTGTCATTGCAAAATATTTTGGCATGAGCGATCTGGTTATCGGTCTAACGATTATCGCGGTAGGCACCAGCTTACCTGAATTAGCCGCTTCGGTAGCTGGCGTGATGAAAGGCGAAGATGACATGGCCGTCGGTAACATTATCGGCTCAAATGTATTTAACATACTTGCGGTAATGGGGATTCCCGGCATTCTTAATCCTTCAATTCTAAGTGAGCTCGTCATGGGCCGTGATTTTTGGGTCATGCTGGCAGTTTCACTCCTGCTGGTTGTCATGGCGCTGGGCAAATCGCGTAGCATCAATCGTTTTGAAGGCGCATTCCTTGTGGTCGTATTTATTGCGTACCAGAGCTACCTTGTTATCAATATGAACGCGTAATTGTTCGCTGGAGATTGTGATGTTTGATTATCGCGCTGCCGCATTAGAAGTGCTTAATATTGAAGTTGAAGCACTAAAGCAACTCGACCAATATTTTGACGATAGTTTTGTGCAAGCTTGTGAAACCATTTTGGCGAATAAGCATGGCAAAGTAGTGATCATGGGCATGGGTAAATCGGGCCATATTGGCAACAAGATTGCAGCGTCTCTTGCCAGCACTGGCACATCAGCCTTTTTTGTCCACCCGGGAGAAGCCGCCCATGGTGACCTAGGTATGATTGAACCTGGTGATATCGTTTTGGCGATTTCAAACTCGGGTGAATCGGGTGAAATATTATCGCTATTTCCGGTATTAAAGCGTTTAAAAATAACCATCATTAGCATGACAGGTAAGCCTGCATCTAATATGGCGAAATTGGCCGATATCCATCTGCAAATCACCGTACCAAAAGAAGCTTGTCCGCTCGGCTTAGCACCGACCTCAAGCACTACAGCAACACTGGTTATGGGTGACGCATTGGCAGTTGCCCTACTCCAAGCGCGCGGCTTTACCGCGGAAGATTTCGCCCTCTCGCACCCAGGTGGCGCGCTAGGTCGTAAACTCTTGCTAAAATTATCAGACATCATGCACACCGGCGATGCACTACCATTAGTATCACCACAAACCTTAGTGCGTAATGCCTTGCTGGAAATAACACAAAAAGGTCTCGGCATGACGGCAGTTGTTGACCAAGATAAACAACTACTGGGCATTTTTACCGATGGCGACCTACGCCGAATTTTAGACAAACGCATCGATATTCATAGCGCTCTTATCAGCGAAGTGATGACCAAAAACCCGACGGTTGCCAATCCAAACATGTTGGCGGCAGAAGGTGTAAACTTGATGCAAGAGAAAAGCATTAATGGATTGCTGCTTTGTGAAAACAACACTGTCGTCGGCGCATTGAATATGCACGATCTACTCAAAGCTGGAGTCATGTAATGACTGCGAAAGTCTCCACCTTATATGGTGAAGTTGAAGCGAATATTTTCGCCATTGCTAAACAGATTAAACTATTGATCTGCGATGTTGATGGGGTTTTCTCTGACGGCCTAATCTACATGGGTAACCAAGGCGAAGAACTCAAAACTTTCCACACCCGTGATGGGTACGGCGTAAAGTCTTTGATGAACGCTGGCATTGAAATTGCCATCATTACTGGACGCCAATCGCAGATCGTAGAAAACCGCATGAAAGCACTCGGTATCGAACTGATCTATCAAGGCCAAGACGATAAAGTCGCTGCCTATAACGATATTTGCCAACGCTTAAACATTACCCCAGAGCAAACTGGCTATATCGGCGATGACCTGATTGATTGGCCAGTAATGGAAAAAGTGGCGCTTAAAGTGTGTGTCGCTGACGGACATCCTCTGCTTGCTCAACGAGCAAATTACGTGACAACCATTAAAGGTGGCCATGGTGCAGTACGTGAAGTCTGCGATTTAATTCTCCAAGCTCGTGACGAATTAGATGTACACAAAGGTCTAAGTATATGAGTGTGTCTCGTATCGGTTATTTACTATTGCTCATCATTATTGCCACGTCTGGCTACTATTTGATGACGAATAAAGCCAGTTACGACATTCAGGTAAAGCCCGACGTAGAGCTTCCACTCTTTACTGGCCATGACCTAACCAATACCTCATACAATGAGCAAGGTGTTCGCAGCTACGTGATCATCTCAACCGAATTGGACAACTACGCCAGCAGTGGTGATACCATTTTTGATAAACCAATCTTAAAAGTTTACTTAAATGGTGATGTTCAAGAATGGGAGATCACAGCAGAACGCGGTGTATTGACCAAAGACCACGTACTGACTTTAGAAAGCAATGTGTTAGGTAAAAATTTATTACCTGACTCCGGATTTGACACATTATCAACTGACATAATGCATATTCAGTTGGATAATCGAGATTTTTGGGCGGATAACCAAGTTACGTTAATTGGCCCTCAATTTGAGACGGTTGGTCAAGCGATGAAAGGTAACTTCGCTGACAACACCGCAATACTTTACAATCATGTACAAGGCAGATATGAAACTCTCACACCTTAGTTTAATTGCCTGTTTGTTCGCTGCAACACAGGCCATGGCATTGTCGACTGATCAAGATCAGCCTGTATACATTGATTCAGACAGTCAACACCTTGATATGCAAAGCAACCAAGTGACCTTCCTTGGTGATGTAAAGCTCAAGCAAGGCAGTATTAACATCAATGCTGATAAAATTATCGTCACACGTAATAAAACGGATGGCTCAATCAACAAGATTGATGGCTATGGCAATTTGGCAACATTTTCTCAGCTAACTGACGATGGCAAGACCCTATATGGCGAAGCGAAAGAACTGCACTACGAAGTAAGTAATGATCAGCTCACTATGATTGATAACGCAATGCTGGCTCAAGATGACAGCGAAATTCGCGGTAATCATATTCGCTACCACATTTCATCTCAAAAGCTGGTTGCTGATGGTAAGCAAAAAGGCGATCGCGTATCGACCGTACTTCAACCTCAAGCAGTACAAGAATAATTATGGCGATTCTAAAAGCAGAACACTTAGCTAAAAGCTATAAAAATCGTAAAGTGGTCTCTGACGTAAGCTTGCAAGTAGAGTCAGGTCAAATCGTTGGCCTACTCGGTCCTAACGGAGCTGGTAAAACAACGTCTTTCTACATGATTGTAGGCCTTGTCGCTCGCGATGAAGGCATCATCAGCATAGATGGGCAAGATATCAGTATCTTACCAATGCACAGTCGTTCGCGAATGGGGATTGGTTACTTACCACAAGAAGCGTCAATCTTCCGTAAGTTATCGGTTCAAGACAATATCATGGCGGTGCTAGAAACCCGTGAAGAGCTGACACGCGAAGAGCGTCAAGATAAGTTGGAAGATTTATTAGAAGAATTCCACATTCAGCACATTCGTGAAAGTGCAGGTATGGCACTATCAGGGGGCGAGCGTCGACGAGTGGAGATTGCACGCGCACTTGCCGCTAACCCGCAGTTTATCTTACTGGATGAACCTTTCGCTGGTGTCGATCCAATTTCGGTTATCGATATCAAGAAAATCATTGTCCATCTTCGTGATCGAGGCCTTGGTGTTTTGATCACTGACCACAACGTTCGCGAAACGCTTGATGTATGTGAGAAAGCCTACATTGTAAGCCAAGGACACTTAATTGCAGAAGGGACACCAGAAGACGTGCTTAACAACGAGCAGGTGAAACAAGTTTATCTTGGTGAGCAATTCCGACTATGATTATTAAAAAGTCTGTAGAACTTTAAAAGGCGCGTATTACTGAATGAAACCCTCATTACAACTCAAGCTAGGTCAACAGTTGGCGATGACGCCACAGTTACAACAAGCCATTCGCTTGTTGCAACTGTCTACATTAGATCTTCAACAAGAGATACAAGAAGCCTTGGACTCAAACCCACTTTTGGAAGTAGAGGAAGGCAATGAAGAACTGGCCACCAGCGATGATAAAAACCGTAATGAGGAAAAAGAAAACAGTGCGGACGCAAATGACGTCGAACAGCAAGACAGCTCAGAGCTGATCGAAAAATCAGAAATCAGCTCTGAACTTGAAATAGACACGACTTGGGATGATGTTTACAGCGCAAATACTGGCAGTACTGGCATCGCGATGGATGACGACGCACCGATTTATCAAGGTGAAACCACCGAATCTTTGTACGATTATTTGATTTGGCAGTTAGATCTGACGCCCTTTAGTGAGCTTGATAGAACCATTGCCCTTGCACTGATTGATGCGATAGATGATTACGGCTATCTCACCGTCTCTCTAGCGGAAATTCTTGAAAACTTTGACCACGAAGAGGTCGAAATTGAAGAAATTGAAGCAGTACGTAAACGAATTCAACAGTTTGACCCGCTCGGCGTTGCCTCTATTAATCTACAAGACTGCTTGCTGCTTCAGCTAGCAACTTACCCCGAAGACACCCCTTGGCTTAATGAAGCAAAACTGGTGCTCACCGATCATATTGATCAACTTGGCAATCGCGATTACAAGTTGATCATTAAAGAGACTAAGCTTAAAGAAACGGAACTTAGGGACGTCTTAAAACTTATCCAACAATTGGACCCTCGTCCCGGCAGTCGTATCTCGATCGAACACGCAGAATACGTAATTCCCGATGTCTCTGTGTTTAAAGAACACGGTAAATGGATGGTTACGATTAACCCTGATGCCATTCCGCGCTTAAAAGTAAACCAGCAATACGCCGCTCTTGGTAAAGGCAGTAGTCCAGATAGCCAATACATTCGCTCTAATTTACAAGAGGCAAAGTGGCTAATTAAAAGCTTGGAAAGCAGAAACGAGACACTGCTCAAAGTTGCCAAGTGTATTGTTGAACATCAGAGAAATTTCTTTGAGTATGGCGAAGAAGCCATGAAGCCAATGGTACTCAATGATGTCGCTCTCGCAGTGGATATGCATGAGTCAACCATCTCTCGTGTCACGACGCAGAAGTACATGCACACACCACGCGGTATATTTGAATTGAAGTACTTTTTCTCTAGCCACGTCAGTACTGACAATGGTGGAGAATGCTCTTCAACTGCAATTCGTGCTTTAATTAAAAAGCTCGTCGCTGCAGAAAACAGTGCTAAGCCACTTAGCGATAGCAAAATTGCAGCTCTACTCGCTGACCAAGGGATTCAGGTCGCTAGACGAACAATAGCTAAATACCGAGAATCTTTGGGCATTGCCCCTTCAAGTCAGCGTAAACGCCTACTTTAAGGCAACAACCGAGAAGGAAAGCCTATGCAAATCAATATTACTGGCCACCACGTTGATCTTACCGACTCAATGCAAGACTACGTAAATGAAAAGTTTCAAAAGCTGGAGCGTTTTTTCGACCACATCAACAGTGTTCAAGTGGTATTAAAAGTTGAAAAACTCCAGCAAATCGCAGAAGCTACCCTTCACATTAATCAAGGCGAAATTCATGCTTCAGCAAATGAAGAAAGCATGTACGCCGCTATCGACTCTCTGACCGATAAACTGGTTAGACAGCTCAATAAGCACAAAGAAAAACTACATAATCATTAACTATGCAACTTAGCGAAATTCTAACCTTGGACTGCACTAAAAGTGCAGTCCAGTGCACCAGCAAAAAACGCGCTCTTGAGATGATCAGTGAAATCGTCGCAGAGCATACCGGACAAAATTCAACCGAACTTTTTGAATGCATGCTTAGCCGCGAAAAAATGGGCAGTACTGGCATTGGAAATGGAATAGCCATTCCCCATGCTCGTATGCAATCAAGCGATAAAGCCGTGGCCGTACTTTTACAATGTGAAAGCCCAATAGAATTTGATGCTATTGATAACCGCCCCGTTGACGTTCTCTTTGCCTTGCTCGTTCCCGATGCACAATGCAAAGAACATCTAAAAACTCTTTCGTGTATGGCTGAACGTCTTAATGACAAGTTGATCCTCAAGCAACTTCGCAAAGCGCAGTCGGATCAAGAGCTGTATGACATTATGATCAACAGGTAGTCGTTGTTATGCGTTTAATTGTAGTAAGTGGCCAATCTGGTGCTGGTAAAAGCGTTGCTCTGCGAGTGCTGGAAGACTTAGGTTACTATTGTGTCGATAACCTTCCGGTGAACCTGTTAGACGTCTTTGTTCAATCGATTCAAGGCAGCAAACAAAATGTGGCAGTGAGTATTGATATACGTAACCTGCCAGAAGAACCGACCTTGGTTAACGATGTACTGCAAAAGCTAAAAAAAGACACCGATGTTAGCGTCTTATTTCTTGATGCTAACAAAGACACTTTGCTTAAACGCTATAGCGAAACACGCCGTATCCACCCTCTCTCATTGGCACATGAAAGCACTTCGCTTGAGCAAGCGATCGAAAAAGAAAAAAGCATTCTATCGCCGCTCAAAGAACATGCCGACCTTATTATCGACAGCAGCAACCAATCTTTGCATGAGCTAAGCGAAAATGTACGTCGTCGAGTAGAAGGTCGTGAGCGCAAAGACTTAGTGATGGTTTTCCAATCATTTGGTTTTAAGTATGGCCTGCCGAGTGATGCTGACTATGTTTTTGATGTGCGATTTCTGCCAAATCCACACTGGGAACCTGATTTGCGCCCGCTCACAGGGCTCGATGCACCAATAAAATCCTACTTAGAAAGCCATCAAGAAGTGATTGAGCTAAAACTCCAAGTACAAAAATTTATTGAGTGCTGGCTACCAATGCTAGAAAAAAACAATCGTAGCTATCTCACGGTCGCCATCGGCTGTACTGGCGGTAAACACCGCTCTGTTTACCTAACCCAGCAAATTGGCGAATATTTTGCTGAGCTTGGGCATCAAGTTCAAATCCGCCACACTTCGCTCGAGAAAAACCTACAGGATTAATTCATGCCGCAAGAGAGTAAAACCGTCCTAATTGAAAATCGACTTGGGCTTCATGCTCGTGCGGCTGTTAAACTTGTTGAACTTGCTCAATCATTCAATGCCATACTGACCATTCAAAATCATGATGGCAAACTTGCAACGGCCGACAGTGTCATGGGCTTACTCATGCTCGAATCTGCGCAAGGTGAACACGTGACAATTCACGCAGAAGGCGATGACGCAGGTGAGGCATTGACGGCAGTCTGCCAGTTAATTGAGCATAAATTTGACGAAGATGAGTAACCCTTCACCTACACTCAGTACAACAACTGTTCACTTATCGGCAGATAATTGAGTTTTCTTAACACTAACTTATTAAACAAGCAGTTAAATTAAGTTACTATTCAACGCATTGTAACCATATAGAGTCAGGGGGAATCGATGGCCGAGCAAATAGAGTTTGATCAAGCTCACCAAGCCCTCCAAGAAGTCACAGATGCCCTAGAAAATGGCCGTTTCGTCCATGTCCGCCGTCAGTTGCAAGACATGGAACCGGAAGATATTGCTCATCTTTTAGAAGCCTCTCCGCGTAAAAGCCGTGAAGTTCTTTGGCAACTTACCGATCCAGAAGATTATGGTGAAATCCTCGATGAATTAAGCGAGGATGTTAAGGATGATCTCGTCTCACGCATGGCACCAGAGATGCTGGCCGAGGCGACGGAAGGCATGGACACCGATGACGTAGCTTACGTCTTGCGTAGTCTACCTGATGATGTTTCTCGTGAAGTCCTCTCTCAGATGGACGTTGAAGATCGCCAACGCGTTGAAACAGCCCTTTCATACACCGAAGACACCGCTGGTAGTTTGATGAATACCGACGTTATCACTATCCGTGGTGATGTCGATATTGACGTTGTTTTACGCTATCTGCGCATGCGTGGTGAACTACCGGATGCCACCGACGCCCTGTATGTCATCGATGAAGAGAATCGTCTGATCGGTGAACTTTCATTGACGGCAATCTTAACCACACAACCTGATGTCAAAGTCTCGGATGTGATGGAAGATGCAGATGACGCGATTGAAGTCACGATGAAAGATTCCGATGTCGCTAGCTTGTTTGAACGTCGTAACTGGGTTTCCGCTCCGGTAATTGATGAAAATCAACACCTCGTTGGTCGTATTACTATCGATGATGTAGTTGACGTTATCCGTGAGGATGCCGAACACTCAATGATGAGTATGGCGGGTCTAGACGATGACGAAGATACCTTTGCTCCAGTGGTAAAATCAGCGCGTAAACGTAGTGTTTGGCTCGGTGCGAATGTACTTGCAGCCCTTGCTGCGGCCTCTGTTTCCAACATGTTTGAAGCCACATTAGATCAAATGGCGGCCATTGCAGTCTTAATGACTATCGTACCTTCTATGGGTGGGGTTGCGGGTAACCAAACCGTTGCACTAGTCATTCGCGGCTTAGCATTAGGCCACATCGGTGACTCAAACAAACGTGAGCTATTAATTAAAGAAGCCGCGATCGGCTTTCTCAACGGCATCATGTGGGCGTTAATCATTGGTGGTATTGTAGTTGCTTGGAAAGGTAACTGGATACTAGGTGGCATTATTTCTGCAGCCATGATGACCAACTTACTGGTCGCTGGTATTGCCGGGGTAACCATCCCTATTATGCTGAAGAAAATGAATATCGACCCTGCGTTAGCGGGTGGTATGGCACTAACGACCGTTACGGATGTGATTGGCCTATCGGTGTTCTTGGGCTTGGCGACGATTTTTATTTAACGCGTCCACACCAATATCCCAATAAAAAAGCACAGCTTCAAGCTGTGCTTTTTGTTTTCATCTCACCAAAAGATGGTAGTTAATTCATATTTGGCCCAAGCCACTTTTCGGCTTCTAGCATATCCCAACCTTTTCGGTCGGCATAACTTTCAGCCTGATCTTGCTGAATTTGTGCAATAGCAAAATAGCGTGAATCAGGATGCGAGAAATACCAACCAGACACCGCTGCACCAGGCCACATTGCATAGCTGCTGGTCAAAGACATCTCTATATTTTCTTCAACATTTAGCAGCTCCCACAGCGACCCTTTTTCGGTATGCTCAGGACACGCAGGGTAACCTGGTGCAGGGCGAATACCTTGGTATTTTTCACGAATCAAATCATCGTTAGAAAGCGCTTCATCGCTTGAATAGCCCCAAATTTCTTTACGCACTTTTTCATGCAAATATTCAGCAAACGCTTCAGCTAAACGATCGGCTACCGCTTGAATCATGATGGCATTGTAATCATCGCCGTCAGCTTTGTATTGATCGGCTAACTCTCTTTCACCAATCCCCCCAGTGACTGCAAACGCGCCAATCCAATCGAGCTTGCCACTCTCTTTGGGTGCAATGTAATCAGATAAACAGTAGTTAAATCCTTTTGGCTTTTCTGTTTGTTGACGTAAGTTATACAGCACCTTCGCCACCTCTGTACGAGACTCATCAGTGTAAACTTCAATATCGTCCCCAACACTGGCTGCTGGTAGTAGTGCGCACATACCACGCGCCTCAAGCAATTTTTCGCGCTCCACACGGTCAAGCAAATCATTCGCATCTTTAAATAAACGCTGTGCTTCTTCCCCCACTTCTTCGTGATCCAAAATGGCAGGGTATTTACCGACTAAAGACCAAGTCATAAAGAATGGTGTCCAATCGATATATTGACGCAGGGTGGCAATATCAAATTCTTTAAAGATATGTACCCCCGGCTTTGCTGGCGCAGGAGGCGTATAATTAGCCCAGTCAATAGCGACTTTATTGGCCCGTGCTCTTTCAAGAGTCACAGGACGAGTTCGTGGTTTCTTACGACGATGCTGATCCCTAACCACTTCATAATCGGCATCCAGCTTCTCGACAAAGGCTGGGTAAAGTTCTTTGGACAGTAGCGAGGTACACACCCCTACCGCGCGTGACGCATTATTCACGTACACAACTGGCTTATGGTAGTTCTGCTCAATTTTCACTGCAGTGTGCGCTTTAGAGGTCGTGGCTCCCCCTATCAGCAATGGCAACTCGAAACCTTGTCGTTCCATCTCTTTAGCAACGTGCACCATCTCATCAAGTGAAGGAGTGATCAGGCCAGATAAGCCGATAATATCAACGTTTTCTTCTTTAGCTACCTTAAGAATTTTTTCACACGGCACCATAACGCCAAGATCAATGATCTCGTAGTTATTACATTGCAGTACAACACCAACAATGTTCTTACCAATGTCATGTACATCGCCTTTCACCGTAGCGAGTAAAATTTTACCATTGGTCGAGCCGACCTCTTTGGAAGCATTAATAAAAGGCTCTAAGTGAGCAACCGCCTGCTTCATTACTCGTGCAGATTTCACCACTTGCGGGAGGAACATTTTACCCTCACCAAACAAGTCACCCACCACGTTCATGCCATCCATTAATGGACCTTCAATTACTTCGATAGGCCGAGCTGCATTCACTCTCGCTTCTTCGGTATCTTCGACGATGAACTCCGTAATACCTTTCACCAAAGAATGCTCTAAACGCTTCTCAACTGGCCATGTACGCCATTCCAGTGCCGACGTATCTTCGACCTTACCTACGGCCTTATCAAGATACTCCTGAGCAATATCTAACAGACGTTCAGTTGAATCATCACGGCGGTTAAGCACAACGTCTTCAACCGCTTCACGGAGAGTTTCCGGGACGTTGTCGTAAATCTCAAGTTGGCCGGCATTAACAATGCCCATATCCATACCATTTTTAAAACAATGGTAAAGGAATACCGCATGGATCGCTTCGCGCACATAGTTGTTACCACGGAAGGAAAAGGAGACATTAGAAACACCCCCTGAAATCATTGCGTGTGGCAGTTCGCGTTTGATATCAGCAACGGCTTCAATAAAGTCGACCGCGTAGTTGTTGTGCTCGTCAATCCCCGTTGCAACAGCAAAAATATTCGGGTCAAAGATAATATCCTCTGGAGGGAATCCCACTTCGTCGACCAAAATACGATACGCGTTGGTACAGATTTCCAGTTTGCGTTCACGAGTTTCGGCCTGACCCACTTCGTCAAACGCCATAACAATAATCGCAGCACCATAGCGACGCACCAGTTTAGCCTGCGCAATAAACTTCTCTTTGCCTTCTTTGAGCGAGATGGAGTTAACGATGCCTTTACCTTGAATACACTTCAAACCGGCCTCGATAACTTCCCACTTAGAGGAGTCGACCATGATTGGTACTTTAGATATTTCAGGCTCAGAAGCACATAAGTTAAGGAATCGAACCATACAAGCTTCGGCATCGATCATGCCTTCGTCCATATTGATATCGATGATCTGCGCACCATTTTCCACTTGTTGGCGAGCCACATCGAGTGCTTCTTCGTAAAGCTCTTCTTTAATCAAACGCTTGAAACGTGCCGAGCCAGTCACGTTGGTTCGTTCACCCACATTTAAGAACAGTGTCTCTTTTTCAATGGTTAAAGGCTCTAATCCTGATAAACGACAAGCAACTGGCAAGTCAGGCAATATTCTTGGCTGCATCCCCTCAACGGCTAGCGCCATTTGGCGAATATGCTCTGGCGTGGTTCCACAACAGCCACCAATGAGATTTAAATAGCCGCTTTGCGCCCACTCTTTCACATGCTCAGCCATATCATCTGGCGATAAATCATATTCGCCAAAGGCATTCGGTAAACCGGCATTTGGATGCACAGAGACGAACGTTTCTGAGATACGCGACAACTCAACCACATAAGGACGCAGTTCATCAGGCCCCAGCGCACAGTTCAGGCCAAAGGAAATCGGTTTAACGTGACGAAGAGAATTGTAGAAGGCTTCTGTCGTTTGCCCCGAAAGGGTGCGTCCAGAAGCATCGGTAATGGTGCCAGAAATCATCACTGGAAGAGAGTAACCCAACTCCTCAAACACAGTTTCAACCGCGAATGCACACGCTTTGGCGTTCAGTGTGTCAAAAATGGTTTCCAGTAAGATAAGATCAGCACCACCACGAATTAACGCATGAGTTGATTCTGAGTAGGCAACCACAAGTTCATCAAAGCTAACATTACGATAGCCGGGGTCATTTACATCTGGTGATATAGAACAAGTTCGATTGGTTGGACCCAATACTCCGGCGACAAAGCGGGGCTTACTCGGTGTTTTTGCCGTCCATTCATCTGCCGCCTCACGTGCTAGCTTTGCCGCCGCAAAGTTAATTTCCGCACTGAGGTTTTCCATGTCGTAATCGGCCATGGCGATGGTGGTCGCATTAAATGTATTGGTTTCAAGGATGTCAGCCCCCGCTTCTAGGTAGTCGAGGTGGATATCCTTGATTAATTTTGGCTGTGATAACACCAACAGATCATTGTTTCCTTTAAGGTCACAATGCCAATCAGCAAATCGCTCTCCGCGATATTCTTGCTCTTCTAGTTTGTAGTCTTGAATCATGGTGCCCATGCCACCATCAATCAATAAGATACGCTGCTTCAATTGCGCTTCGATCTGTTGTCTTATTTTGCTTCCCACAGTACAGCCTCATTCCTTTGTGTATGTCACCATCCTAACACACAATCAAAAGGAGTCTAGACGTCTAAAACACTTAATCCCTGACAGAGGCATGACGAAATAATATTTGCCATTTACTCATCTTAGGCACAGAATTCTTATTCACAATTTGTCACACAAGAGTTCCAATATGTCCGTCTACTATACTCTTTGTTTTTTATCTGCTGCTGCAATGCTGATTGCCTTTGTAAACAGTAAGATCGGGAAAATGCAAACCACCATAGCGATAACCGCTGGCTCCATGATGTTGTCTCTCCTCATCTTGATCGCTGGCCAGAATGATTGGTTTCAGTTGACGGAAATTGCGACCCACACCATGTCGAGTATTAACTTCGAAGATTTTCTTTTAAAAGGAATCTTAGGTTTCTTGCTCTTTGCCGGAGGCCTTGGGATTAAATTACCAAACCTCAAAGATCAAAAATGGGAGATCACTGTACTCGCACTCGGCGCGACGCTCTTCTCCACCTTCTTTATAGGCTATGCCCTATTTGGTTTTTGCCAACTCATAGGGATTAAATTTGACCTCATTTATTGCTTACTGTTTGGTGCGCTTATTTCGCCAACCGATCCCATCGCCGTTCTTGCCATTGTAAAAAAACTCAATGCGCCTAAACGCATTTCAACTCAAATCGAAGGTGAGTCTTTATTCAACGATGGTTTTGGCTTGGTCATTTTCGTGACGATATATACGATTGCATTTGGCAATGAAGCCCCAACAGTCAGCAGCGTTACGATGCTATTTATTCAAGAGGCTATCGGTGGCATCGCCTATGGTTTGCTACTTGGTCTAGTATTCCATTATCTAATCAGTGCCACAGACGATCACTCGATGGAGCTGTTGCTTACCATTGGTGTACCAACGGCTGGCTACGCACTTGCAGATGTGCTCCATGTTTCGGGTCCACTTGCTATGGTTGTTTCAGGAATTATGATTGGCAACTGGACGCGCTATATCGGCTTTTCAAAAGAGAGTGAAGATCATCTTGATCACTTTTGGGAGTTAGTGGATGAATTTTTCAATGGCGTACTATTTTTGCTGATCGGTATGTCGATGCTGTTATTCAAATTCCATCAAGAAGATTTCATTCTCATGGCATTTGCTATTCCATTAGTATTAACTGGGCGCTTCCTCAGCGTATTTTGCTCTTATATCGGCTTTAAACGCTATCGAACCTATAATCCTTGGTCTATCCCTATCTTAACTTGGGGTGGCTTGCGTGGTGGCTTAGCGCTCGCCATGGCACTATCGATCCCGGCGGGTATTTGGGTGATCCCTGAAAAACAAATCGACGTGAGAGAAATCATTTTGGTGATGACCTACGCTGTCGTGGTTTTTTCCATCCTGATCCAAGGTTCAACGATTACACCCATGATAGAGAAAGCGAAAAAAGCGGAAAACAAGATCAACTCTTAGCCCGCACCTGAAACAGAAAAGGCAGCCTCGGCTGCCTTTTTTAATCAACATCTCACTCAAAATCGCTTTGGGATCATCGTAACCCAAAAGCTACTGGAATGATTAACGATCCACTTTTCCCGCTACAGGCTTAACTTTACCTGCCTGCTGTTCATTCCAAGCTCGGCGAACACGCATAGTAATAAAACCTAATAATGCCGTAGCAAAAGTGATCACTGGTGCAGCCATTAGTGCCATCGTAACCAATTTGCTAATGTGTTCTGGTAATAACGGTAACAACATACCAAATGAACAAAGCAATAAGGTCCACAGAATTGCACTCAACCAAGCGAAGTAATGGAACTTACTCACCTTGTTTGCTCGCATGCCCATCATCAGGGGTAGTAAAGAGCGAACAACAGGGACAAAACGAGCACAGAATAGAGCAACCAAACCATGCTTACCCAATAGCATGTCTACTTGCTGTAAACGCTTTTGTGGTACCGCATTAACCCACCCTTGGACTTTCGGCAAACGATTTAGCCAACGTCCTTGAACATAAGCGGCCCAGCTTCCAGTCGCAGCACAAGTCGCAATGATCACAAGAACTAGGAATGGGTCGAGTACTCCAACGGCAGCCAAAGTACCAGATAGCACCACTACGCTATCACAAGGGAATGGGGCAGCAGGAATAAAACCACTCTCTAAAAAGATCAGTGCACCAACCACAAAATACACCATGGCAGCGCTGCCTGGCGTCATTAACGTCGCAAAGTCTTGATGCCAAAGCGCCATCAAGACCGAAATAATTGAATCCAACATTTTATCACCTCATAAACGGAACAGATTTACATTAACCAATCTGCACATCATTTCGACTATGTATAAAACGGTAGATCAAATTGGACTCGTAATGCTGTTTTACTCGATAACCCGTTATGCCAATAGATTCATCTATAGCCTGAGATAACGTCCTAGCAACTAATGTACTCAGTGTGTCTGTACTTGGTAAACCGTAACTAAGCTGATTATGTCGGTCAGCAGGTTTATTGAGATAACGGGCAATTAAATAGTAATGGCGATTTTTATGATTTGGAGTTGTAAGCTGGCGTGATATTTGATGCTCTGAAGGCAACTGAAGTTGAAAAGCTTCAGCGATAAATTGAGGATCGCGAGGCAATAGCTGTTCTTCCGTCGCATTTGCAAGCAACAGAACTAAACAAGCAGCTGAGAAAAAACCTCTCACTCGCAACATCCTACTCCACATCAATTTCTGCAGCACTGAAACTACAAAACTATAAACTCTATGTGGGTTTTAGCCTCAGTTGCCAACAAGTGCAATAGCGATTAACTATCGTTACCATAAATTAAATAAAACACATTCATAAGGTGAGGAATTGGCAGTAAAAACCTCAAATCATAGGAGATAATCGGTAGGGATATACAACAGTAACAAAGAGTAAATCAGTCGCTCGATATAACGCAAAGACGCGTAACTGAATTACGTTTATTGATGCGTTGAGACTAAATATAGCTGCCCATCCCACCCTGATGATATGAATCCCCTTAGGATCTGATAGAACCTATTCGAGTCACTAAGATCGTCTTAATTTTGTTTAGATATAAAAACGCCCCGCTACTCCTAGCAGAGTTTTCTCAAAGTGGTCGCTACATTAACGGAACTTCCAGTAACCTTGGAAATGATACGCCTCCCGTAGTTACACCCCGCTAAGCTCTCCAATAAAAAATCTAACCAACTGAACTGCCATCACTTCTATTTTCTACAGACGTAAATAAGTGGCGGAGTGGATGGGATCTCTAATATCCTAGAAAGCAACACGCCCCCGGCGTGACAGGCCGCTAAGCTCTCCAATAAAAAGCCTAACCAACTGAACTGCCATCA
>NZ_AFWF01000212.1 GCF_000222605.1 Vibrio ichthyoenteri ATCC 700023
TTTTGGACCAGATAATCAATACTCGCGAGAGCAAAGCGTCACCATCCTTGAGTGCCAAACCTGCCAACACGAGATGATTGATTTATCTTCATAATACAAACTAAAACCGCCTCATTGAAGGCGGTTTTTTTAAGGGGATAAAACTAACTACTTTTCTAACTTAACTTTGACTTGAGTTCGCTTACCCAACATATAACCAACCCATAAAGGAGCAAAGAAAATGGTCGCTATAAATAATACAAAATATAGGATAGTACTTTTTATCAGCTCAATCAGTTTATCCATTGCCAAGCTCACTACCTGTTGTGAAACCTGGTCCAAATTGTGGGCCAGCATCTCTCTTTCATGGGCAATAATTAACGCAACTTCATGTCGTTCACGAGCAACCATGTTCTCAAGCGCTTGCCGCTCTACACTTAATTGACTTAGACGTGTCTCCGTTTTTTTATCAATATCGTCTACTAATGGCTGTAAATAGATCGCCATTTCCTGAGCTAAATGACTCATATATTGCGGATTATTGGCGATGAAATCACTTAATGAATCAGCGGTAATTTTCAAGCTATCTAAAGCCTGATTAACTTGTTCTATACTTGCTGAGCTATTTAACGCAAGTAGTTGTGCTTTCCACGTCATAATTTTAGGTGTTTGCTCAGAAACTAAACTTAGCCTGTCTGATACATCACCAATAGCTTCTGGCATCGTGCCTAACGTTGCTATTGCTTCATTTTGATTTATTTTATTTTCCGTCAACCACGCTCGATAAGCAGGCGTTCGGATCATACTAAGATCGGAGAATGGATAGGTTTTAACAAAATCATCAACAAACAGTTTCGTTTCCTTGTACGCATCTGGTGTTAATAATGCTTTTGCTAATGCGTCAAACTCTTTAATCAAATGTGCCGATACCTGCTTCGCTTCATTTTCGGCAACACTTTGATCAGTTCTCATTTTCCCCACAAACAAATCTTTACCATTACCTTGGTTATAAAACACATTCATCTGAGACACATATACCCAAGTATCAATCAGAGCAGCAAAAGGAGATACTTGATAAGATGCAGATTGAAGCCCTTCTTCGGCATTGATCTTCCAAAGAAGTATATAAGACTGATGTACCTTATCATTAACATCATATCGCTGATGAAGTACGTCAGCGGCTTGCTCAACTTGAGAAAAAAATTGCTGAGCATACTCACGAGTCATGATTCGCATATTCAACTCTTGTTGAGTTAACGGAGTCGTCTGCGAATCAATTTTTACCTCTAGCAATGAACAGCCTGATAAGAACATTAAAATCACAGAAGATAACGTCAAATGAAATCGACGTAAGAACATAACATCACCTTTTATGGTTAAAAAACAAAAGAAGAGCAAAATGCTCTTCTTTTTAAAAATTCAATTAATACGATTTATTTCTGTCATTTTGATAGTAAACGGTGGTTCACTAGACTTTGGCATACATCATTGCTAAAACGAGAAATAATCCCCAAACATTCAGATATTAACGTCAGAATCACAGGCATACCCTTGTATTCGATTAAAACTCGCAGTGATACATAAGAGGTGTCTCCAACAGTCTCAAAGGCGAATGTAGGTTGAAGATTCTGTTTAAACACGGTCTCTACGTACTCACAATAGGAAAGCCCTTCTGAAACAAAATCATCATCAATGCTTTCTTGCAGTTCTGCCAAGCTCTCAGCTTGTCGTGTAAAAGAAAGATAAGGAGCATTTGCATAATGCGTAGCATCTTCCTCAAGATCGCGGATGAAAGCAAAACCCTCGTAATTGCAGACAAATGTTTTAATTAGCTCATTTTTTTCTATGACGTTAAAGTTAGTATCAAAAGAGATTTCGTCATTGATGTATTGAGCGATAGGAGTCGTGTAGAGATCATTATCCAGATATTCTGGTAAAATCTTAGATTCATTGATAAGGGTAAGAATGGCTGGGGATTCATTATACTGAACCAACAATCTAACAGTACTGACATACATGCCGTCGTATAATTCAAATGCAAAAGTAGGTTGATTGGTTTTCTTGAATTGCTGCTCAACATACTCGCAAAAAATCATCCCTTGATGTTCAGCGTCAGTATTCGTTTTTAGCATGGCCTCTCGAATGCTAGAAGCACGATGCACCATTTGCTGGTAAGCCTGATTTGCGTACCAAATTTCATCTCTATCTAAAGCGCGAATACTCGCCGCACCTTTAAAGTGGTCAACAAACTGTTGAAGCAGGTAACTCTTTTCCATTATTTATATAATCTCTACAATGCCGTCCAATACAGCAAACCGAGAGATAATGAATCCATCACCTGACATCAGCAAATCACATTACTTTTCTCTGCGACAAAAATAACTATTGTTAGCAAGTATCAGCATTGAACTCACTAACCGCGCAAACAAAAAGGGGAGGCTGCGCCAAAGGGGAAAGGGTTATCAAGGGAAGGGTTTTCCCAAGGGAAAAGCCCTATCCAGAAAGGGGAAAGGGTTGGCGATTTCATATTGAAATCACCTTGCGTGTGGTGTTTTTTTATTTAATTTCAATTAATTACAACAAAATCACCATTGGCGAAGTTCACTTTCCAAAACATGTTTCACAGCTTCATCTAGCTTATTTTGCAAATCTTTAGGAATGCGATTAAATTCATAACTAATACTACGCCCTTTGATTTTTTTCCTCGCATAGGAATCCTTAGTTTCAAAATTCCACAATTTTTCTGTAACCGTTTTAGCTGTGTCATTTTTTGCAGAAATCAAGTTAAACTGAGACTTTATAATTTTAATTATTTGATGCTTAAGATCATCGCTATTACAAATAGCTAAATTACTAATATCACCAACTACATCAGAACAGAAATCAGCTAATGATACGCCCAATACTTGTAGTGCATTCGACAAATCAAGTAAATATTTATAATCGGCGTAACTCAAAATTGATTGGGAAGGAAACAGCGTAACAAGCTCAATTGGCACAGCAGCGGCCTGTAGAGCTCGACTAACTTTAGCCTCTGATAGCCCTTCTTTTTTTGCTAATGTTTTATTATCACATTGAAGATGCTCTTTTACTAAAGATAACCTTAACCCAATCTCTCGTAAGCTATGTTCTTTTGCCGTTTGAATATCTTTAGCTAATTGTTTAGCATCGTCCATCGAAAGGTTATCTTCCGTATAAAGAACATTCAAGGCAACACCTTGATAGATTGCAGCCATACGACGCCGAGAGCCATCCAAAATTTCAAATTTCCCAGAGGCTTTGATCGCTATCGCAGGAAAAAATTGTTGATGCTTTATCGTCCTCATAATATCACTAACTTCTTCTCTAGTTAGTGCATTTTGATCTCGTCCGTTAACTTCAAACCTAACCCATGTTTGTTCGTTTACTTCATCAAATGGAATTGATATAAAACTAAATTTTGCTTTTAAACCAGAAGCTAATGTAAAAACAATATTGGAACTAGAATCGTCTTGCATCGAGGTTGATTGAGGAAAATTCTTAAGACTACGTCCCAGTGTTTTACGTTGTTTACTCATGACACCTCCAATCTAATTAATTCTATGCGGTCAAAAAAAGCTTTTGCAAAATCTTCCGCAGATTCTTTTGCTTTTTTTAAAGCTTCAGAACTACCCACGTACGTTGATGGGTTTGCAGATATAACAGTGTCAAAAGATTCACCACATCTTTCAAAACCGTCAAGTCTAGGAAGCGTTGCATCAAGCATATTTCTTCCAAAAACTTCCTTTGCCAAACTTAAACAAAGTTTATGATCTGCCTTATTAGCTAGCTTGGACATAAAACCAATATTAGCCTTGATACAAATGGATGCGCCAGACTCTTTGAGTATGAATTCAAGTTCTGGTAGTCGCGTTAAGTACTTTAACGTAGAATGAAAGTCAACTTGAGCTGGCGGTACTGGGGTCATTAATACGTCAGCACTCACTAATGAATTCATCAAGAAAGCATCGAGATGCGGTCCACTATCCACAAAAATGAAATCATAATGACCTTTCAGTTTTGAGATAACATTGTTTTTCAACACTTCTAACGAATTCTCTCCCTTTAGATATTCGCCACATAACTCATCCCATTTAGATGCAATAAATGCATCTTCAATTGACGCCGGCATTACATCAACGCCCTTTACAATCGAAGGTATAATAAAATCATCTATAAGTTCATCAACCGTAACGTTTTGAAGCATAGCTTGAGCAGCTGTGTTATCAACAGAACCAATTGAGCTTTCATGATTTAAGAACATTGTTGCGGACGATTGAGGATCTAAATCGATAACTAAAACCCGAAGATCCTCTTTAATTAAATGCGGATGCGTTCTTAACGCATGAGCTAATGATACTGTACTAACAGTTTTCGAAACGCCGCCCTTAAGGTTAGTAACAAATACAACAAAAGCGTCATCAAAACGATTACGGTACTTTAAAAATCCGCGATGAGCATATACGTCAATTATATTTTCCACAGTCAAAGCATACTTTTCAGCAGAACCAGCAGGTCGCTTTTCAAAAATATAACCATTACCTTCCATTTCGGACATAGCTTTATCAACGATTGCACGAGTTAAACCAGGTAATTTTGCTACTGAGGCTTTTGAAAAAACAAGATGAAACTTATCCTGTTCAAACTCCTCCCTCTGACTCTTTATCTCATAGCTTAAAGAAGAGAGCATTTGATTAGCTCGCTTAGAAACAGTTTTTAATTCCGAATTCAACATAGCCTCCATTGATGTGAGAAAACCTAAAACATGCAGCATTATTGCTTTAATGCCATAATGCTGCATTTACAGCTAATTGTAAACAAATAAAATAGAAAACCTAATCAAGTATAAAATGAGATGTGTAAGGAGAGATTGTGTACAGAAAAGTTTGCTTACCAATAAAAGCAAACTTTCCTGTACACAATCATAAAATCACAGTTTAGGAGTACGTTGAGTGTATAAATAATTCATCTAGAATTAGCGTTAGGTCAGGTTCCGTAGACTAATGAAATGATGGGGGTAAGAACTGCCCGTCTGGTAGTGGTAGTATTCGTACAAATGGACCCTGTAATTAATACCCTTTACTGTCGTTCATCTTTTCAAGCTCAGCAAGCTTACTTAAAAAAGATTTATCTTCCATACTGGTCTTAGAAGCCGAACGCTCTCTCGTGAGCAACGCTTGCTCTACAGCTGCCGCTCGATCTTCTTCATCAATAGAACGATACGAATGAGCGAGAAGAATAAGTTCATCGTCAGTCAAAGGGCTATCAGTTGTCAGCCGTTGTGTCTCCAATCGAGTTATAGTTCTTTTGGCTTCTTCAAAGCACAAATTCTCGATTGGAATTGAAGGACTTATCCAATGATAAAGGAACTCAATTGCATAAATGTGCCGACCATGTTTATGCAACTTAATTCCCAGTCCATCCTCTGATTCTTGAAACAAGATTTCTTTTCTTGTTTTTAAATCAGTACTCAACTCTTCGATGCTGTCTCTTAAACATCGAGTTATAAATACACTAGTATTCTTAAATGAACTTTTATTACTTTTTAATCTTCCATTTTCATCTAAAAGGCCCATAAAAGCTTTAAGATCTTCAATATCAATAGGTTTTAGATTTGTTCCGTTACCTTTAAACCTCGACAATATTTCGTACAACCTTTTAGTGTATTCTCTTTTTAAACCAAGGAAACTCTTAGTATTTATAAGAGAAAAACCTTGGTTGTACTCGATGTACTCCTTCGCTAAGGCATCATTTGGGATTAGAGTCAAAACCCTATCTTTATAAATAACTTTTTTGAACAGAGGAGTAAACTCGAACTCGGTATCATCAGATTTATCAACAATAATGCCGATCTTTCGAGAAGATAACCGGCTTACAACCTGCTTCAATTGAGATCCTATAGCTCTGTTATTTAAACCAAGCCATTCTGAAAGCTGACCAGCTGTAAAACGATACTCAGGCGTTTGCTCACTCCAGTCATCGGGTTTCATGTTGGCAACCATAAGGCCAAAAATGTTAGCTTCACGAGCCGTGAGATCCTGTTGAGAAAAAACAAGTTCATGCCCTTTCTTTATATGCTTTGGTAGGTTACGTGGTGTTTTACTCATATGATACATATTAGTTTGCTAAAGCAAATTTATTTGTTTGATAATAGGAATGATAGCCCTGAATTACAGGATAAAGCAAACAAAACTGTATTATTAGAAGATAGTTCACAAAAAAGTTTGCAGAGAAAGCAAAGTAAGAATAAAAGCAAACAAAAAAGTAGCATAAAACGGAATAAAAAAGAGGAAAAGCAAATAAATTTGTAATGAATAGGGCAAAAAAAGTAAACAATGAACTAGGTTAAGATCCTAAAGCAAACAAAAAAGATCTTAAAGCAAACTGGAAAGATCTTATTGCAAACAAGAGTGTATTATATTTCGCTCAAAGTCATTATTTTTCAATTAGTTATGTAGTCTATAGTTAATAGATTACATAACTAATAGTTTTAATAAATCTAATAGTAAAAATAGATTTGTATAGTCATTGTTGAAAAATTAGCTCAAGTTCTTCAACAAGATATCTAACGTTTCCAGAATATGATCATGCTTAGGCTGTAATGATGAAATAGTTCTAACAATTGATTTTTGATGAGGACGAAGATTACCTTCAATATTCTCATCTATCCCCAACACTCGACAAAGATTAACTAGATTATCACTCCTCACAACATTACCCCTCTTCCACAAACCCACAGTGGAACGGGCAACATCACACCTTCTAGCAATCTCTGAATTACTCAGATTAGTTTCTAATAGAGCTTTATGAACGCGCTTATCAAGTTCAGACATACCAGTACGATTTTAAAAAATTGAACTCTTATTTTAGGTAGTACTGGTATCTTATGTAATTGACGATATAATCTACATGATGTAGTGTGCGCGCAAC
>NZ_AFWF01000211.1 GCF_000222605.1 Vibrio ichthyoenteri ATCC 700023
GAAGCCAGTATGGATATTGTAAAGGTCCAATGGCAGGGTGGAAGTAGCCAGAGTTATCAAGTGGGTGATTTGCAAGTCACGGTGAAGAAAGTGGCTGGAGCAGATAACGAATACCGAGTGGAATATTATAACACTGAGCAGCAGTGGCTTGGTTTTGGTATCGGTGGCGTTAAAGGACAGAAGGGGTATTCGCCAGTGAAAGCTGGCCCAGATTGGCTCTCGCCAGGCAGTCGTCAATTGCTTGCTCAATCGCAGCCTATCACCATGACGCCTAGAACGTACTGGCTAAAGTTAGCTGAAGAACCTGAAGAATTGATTTTTATCGTTCATAGCCAAGATAAAGATCCAAGTTTTACTCGCGAAGTGGTGTTTTGGGATAAGGAACGCTTTTTATCCAGTGCAGAAATGCCGCCGATGGGGATGATGCCTGATCAAGGCTCTTTGTCGCAACTTGCTGACACTGAGCAAAAAAGGTCAACGCCGCCATTAGATATTAATGCTGATCTTCGTATCGCCACAGAATCCAGCCAAAATGCGGTAGTAAGCTTGCCAATAGAGTGGCAGTCTGCTTGCCAGTTTAACATCGAAAATGGTCCAAAAATCAGTGGTAAACCTCTGGCATGGCGACCGCAAGCATTGACCGATAATGACTTGGCTGGCGGACCTGTCAGCATCGAACCTAATACCGTTGCCTACCAATTAATGACGGAAGATGGTGTAAGACGCTATTTTTACGGCTTAGAGATCACAACACGTTTGATCTGTGAAGGAAAAGCGGCTTGGGTCGATGTGGCGTTACCGCCAAGCCCAAAACCATGGTTACTTGATGTCAATTCAGTGGTGGACTTTGACGCTCAGCAAACGGTTAAACAGTTTCTCGATAGTTATCGAGTTTATGATAAGTATGGTCAAGAGCTACAACCCATTGATCAACACGGAAACGCACTTAGTGCCAATGAAAGGCCCATTTCTGAAGTGCTGTTTGATCGGGGGTATTTAAAAATGTCAGGTGTTATCTCTCGGGTTGAATTGTTGACCATGCAAGAAGGTGAGCGGCTTGAGAAGCAGTTTGTTATTCAATTCCCAGCACTACCACAAGGATAAGATGATGCATCGTATTTATATGAGCTTAGCGTTTCTTATTGCTTTGTTGACGCTATCAAGCTCTTTAGCCGCAAATACAACGGAAACGGACTCGCCGATTTGGCTTGATGATGATTGGAATATCGTAAAAACAGAAGCGCAAGCCCGTTATTATCTTGCTCAACCTCTAGCTGAAAAACAGGGTGTTTGGCCGGTTACGGTCTATTTTCAAGGTGGAAACATTGTCAATTTTAAAGGGACGTTTAACAGCGGTGATATTTCTACAGGTAAATCAGTGGGCGAGTATGAAATCTATCATGACAATGGGCATCTTCTATCGACCGGTAGTCGTAATGCCAAAGGACAATATGAAGGGTTAACTCGCCTGTACAATGACGAAGGGGTGTTAACTCAAGAGGCGACTTTTGTCGCTGGCAAAGAAGAAGGCGTAGGCCGACGCTTTTACCCTAGTGGCGCTGTCGAAGAAGAGTACACCATATTGGGTGGTGAGCGAGTGGGCGAAGATGTTCACTATTATGAAGATGGTAACGTGTGGCAGAGGCATCGTTTTATCGATGGCAAAGCTCATGGTATTCAGAAAACCTTCTATCGAGATGGCAGCTTAAGGCAATTATCCACCCGAGCTATGGGTCAGCGCCAAGGTGAACATACAAACTATTACGAAAATGGGCAGATTTCCTATCAGGTGACTTACCTCAATGATCAACCAACTGGCGTGGCCCTTTCGTATCAGGAAGATGGCGTTTTGCAGCTCGAGGTCACTTTTAAAAATGGCAAAAAGAATGGCCTTGAGCGCTCTTGGTATGGTCAAGATCAGCTACGTTCAGAGCGTCACAATGTTGATGGAAAAGCGCATGGCGTTGTCACGCACTACTATGACTCTGGTAATACTAAAAGCGTTGAAAATTATGTTGAAGGACGACGTCAAGGAAGACAGTTGACGTTTTATGATCTGCCAGATGTCGTTAAAAGCGATAGTCAGATTAATGAGCATAGGGACAAGACCGCTGAAACTCGTTTTGATGAGCATGGCGTAATGACGTATCAATATGTTGCTACTTACCATGAAAAACAACGTAGCAGCGATGAGAAAAAATATCGTGATTCCAGCCTTGTGGCGCGCGAGCAGACTGACACCAAGAGAAAATGGCGACTGAATGAAAAATTTGATAAGCACGGAAAACTCATTCAACGTATTGAAAAAGTTAATGGTAAATACCACAACGCCTATGTGACGTTAGATACCTACCGTGATAATCTTGAAACGACACACTACCAAAACGGAGTGCGCAGCGGCAAGTATTCAGTGGTGAGTCTAGAAGGTAACTTGATCGACAACGGTACCTATTTCAAAGGTAAAAAAACCGGAGTTTGGCAGCATCGTTATAACGGATTAACTCGCAGCGAGAGTTATAACCGTAAAGGTCAATTACATGGTGAAGTTAGTGAAGTTGATGCCAATGGTAAGCGTCTAACATGGGAGCATTACCGTAACGGTAAGCAACATGGTTACACCGAAAACTACGCGAAAACGGGCGCTTTGCTGGCGAAAGGAAAATACCTCAATGACCTGCGCGAAGGTCAATGGCAACATCAAGAAGAGTATGAATTTGATGTGGTGATTTGGTCAGGAAAATATCGAAAGGGTAAGAAAGTGGGCAAGTGGTTCGCCCATTCAGCCGCGGGCTATGAGTTAGGTCGCCAGCAATACGATCAACAAGGACGTAAGCAGGGCGCGTTTTACATATTCGAAGAGCATGGTGCACTTAAACGTATTGAGCATTATAAAGATGACGAGCCTGTTGGAGAGTTTGAATACTACGGTACTGACGGCCAAATCTACCAAAGCCAAGAAAGTGCAAGCATAACCTGGTAAAGATTCGCGTAGATGAAGCGCTAACGCTGTTGGTTAGCGCTTTCACTCTGCTAGGTTAAGCGTGAAATCCATAGACTGGCTACTGCTCTTGGGCATTATCCTCAATTCAATTCAATTCAATTCAATCTCACACTGCTTATCTTTAATTGCCACCTTACTGAAATAGTGGTCAACGCATGATCTTAGTCGGTAGGAATACGTAGGAGTGGCAAAACAATCGTGGTTTGATGTCGATAAAATAGCTAATGAGCCGAGCGCGTTGACATCAAACACTGAAACGATCTAACTTGAACGCATCATCAAATTGATAGGTGTGGACGCCTTGCATTGGTCCAACTCAGTCCCGCCGACTAACAGTAATTAAAAGGATACAGCCATGCTCAACATAGCCTTCTTTAGTTCGAAATCTTATGATGAATCTTCTTTTAAAAACGCGAGTCTGCATCGCGATGTCAATTTCCATTTCTATGATTTTCTGTTGAATAAAAAAACCGCAAAAATGGCGAAGGGTTGTGAAATTGTGTGTGCTTTCGTTAACGATGATCTTTCTCGCCCTGTTCTGGAAGAGTTAGCTTCACGAGGCATAAAAATGATCGCGTTGCGTTGTGCTGGATTTAATAATGTTGATTTGGCCGCCGCTAAAGAGCTCGGGATGGTGGTTGCAAGAGTGCCGGCCTACTCACCGGAAGCAATCGCTGAGCATACGGTTGGGCTTATGATGACGTTAAATCGTCGTTTTCATAAAGCGTATCAACGCACTCGAGACGCGAATTTTTCATTAGAAGGTTTGGTTGGTTTTAATTTCCATGGCCGTACTGCAGGCATAATCGGTACTGGCAAGATTGGTTTGGCAGTAATTCGTATCTTAAAGGGACTTGGCATGAATGTACTTTGTTACGACCCTTATCCGAGTGAAGTTGCGACCTCATTAGGGGCGAATTTCTGTGATTTATCGACCTTAATTGAGCAGTCAGATGTGATCTCACTGCATTGCCCGATGACCAAAGATAATTATCATCTACTGGATGGTGAAGCCTTCAGCCGTATGAAACAAGGGGTGATGATCATCAACACCAGTCGTGGGGAATTGCTTGATTCATTGGCTGCGATAGAGGCACTAAAAGAGGGGCGTATTGGTTCTCTAGGGTTAGATGTATATGAGAGTGAGAAAGACCTATTTTTCCACGATAAATCTAACGACGTTATTGTTGATGATGTGTTTAGACGCTTATCGGCCTGTCACAATGTTATTTTTACCGGCCATCAAGCATTTCTCACTGTGGATGCGCTGAACAATATCGCGGAAACCACTCTAGACAATATAGATAGTTTTATTAACCATAAGCCCAGCGCTAATTACCTGGCCTAGAGTTAGTTTTTAGCGGTGGAGGCGTTTACATCTCAATAAGTTAGAGGGCTTGACATAATTTAGCCCTCTGACTGTTTTGCGAGATAAATTTAGCGTTTAGCTTTATTGCCAAATTGTTTGATGCTGGTTTTCTTTGCGGTACGGCGATTGGCTTGTTTGTCTCTTGGTGCTCGTTTACTGGCGCCACTAGATGGCTTATCAGTGACCGGATAATCGGCCAACTCTTCCAGTGGTAGCGGGCGGTTCGTCAATTGACGGATAGCTGCTAGATAGTCACTTTCACCATGACACACAAGCGAAAGCGCCAGGCCTTTTTCTCCTGCACGGCCAGTACGACCAATACGATGTACGTAGGTGGTTGGATTGGAGGGCAGTTCAATATTGATTACGACCGGTAGTTGGTCAATATGTATACCGCGCGCGAGTAAGTCTGTGGCGATTAAAATTTGAGTCTTTTGCTGTTTGAATTCTGCGAGGATCGACTCTCGCTCAAGCTGTGTTTTGTTACCATGTAACGCACTTACCGTCAGACCTGCTTTATCCAGCTTTTTGCACAAGGCATCGGCATTGTCTTTCGCGCCAATAAATACCAGCACTTGCTTCCAATTATGCTGTTTTATCTGATCAATCAGAACATTGGCTTTACTGCCTTTGTTGACTAAATAAGCAATTTCTTCAATCTCACTCACAACGCTATTGGCTTGATTGGCTTCGATTACCTTTGGTGCTGTCAACAAGCTATCCATGCTGGCTTTTAACTCAGGTAATAGAGTGGCTGAAAACAGCATTGTTTGGCGAGTTACTGGTGTATAAGCGACGATTTTTTGTACGTCATTCCAGAATCCCATATCCACCAAGCGATCGGCTTCATCTAAGACAAGAGTGGTGATACTCGCCGCATCAAATTGCTCTTCATTGAGCAAATCGAGCAGGCGGCCTGGCGTTGCAACGATGATCTCTGGGTTCAATTGTAGCGCTTTAATTTGAGATTCTTTATCAACACCACCACAAACAACTAGGCTGCGTATGTTTAATCCCTTGGCCGGTTCCACCAGCGCATCGTTTACCTGCATCGCCAGTTCACGTGTCGGCACCAGAATCACTGCTTGAGTTACTGAGCGCTGTGTTTGCACTTTTTCGAGAATAGGGAGGCCAAACGCAAGTGTTTTACCACTGCCCGTTTGCGAGATGGCAAGAATATCTTTGTTTGCCAATGCAGCAGGAATGACGGCCGACTGAATCGCTGTCGCGTTGATAAATTGATTCGATATTGCCGCCGTAAGGTTGGCGCTGAGATTAAGCTCGGTAAATAGCATGTTCTGATGTCGTTAAATCGTTTGGTGCATAGGATACCAAGCAAAATACGCTTGTACATCGTTATTATCTTTTGGATTAAAGCGCAGCGATAAGCTTGTATATTTCTATCGCAGTAAGTTCGTGGTGTGTACGTGCTTTGCTATCAAAGCACAACAAAAATCGGTGGATAATGACTGCTTTCGCGAAAGGAGTTTAATTGTTGCAAAGTTTACGGATTTGTTTGGTTTGTATGGCTGCTCGTTTTCGATTGTTTGGGCTGATGTAGTAATTAAAGTCATTAATGGTGAATTAATAATCTGACATATTTATATATATTGACTTTTTATTCTGTTTTTACGATATTTCATGCTCTACAAATATTATAGTGAAATAAGTTATGTCTCACTCTCATGCACAGCCAGCGGACTCGGCTGTAACGAAGAAATCTTGGCAGATGCCAGATACCCTTATCTTAATATTTTTTGTTGGTATCTTTGCTGCGATTCTTACGTACTTAATTCCTGCCGGATCTTTTGATAGCCAGCAGGTAACATACATGGTCGATGGTGCTGAAAAGACACGTACAGTTATTGACCCGAACTCATTTGCCTACGCAACCGACGATAAAGGCGAGCTTGTCTATAACACAGTAAGCTTATTTGCATCTGGTGGCGGTATTGGCTTAATGAACTTCCCGTTTGAAGGTCTAGTTTCAGGCTCTAAATGGGGTAGTGCGATCGGCGTAATCATGTTTATGCTGGTGATTGGTGGTGCATTTGGCGTAGTAATGCGCACAGGTACGATCGACAACGGTATTTTACGCCTTATCGACAAGACCAAAGGTAATGAATCACTTTTCATCCCGGTATTGTTTCTACTCTTCTCTCTCGGTGGCGCCGTATTCGGTATGGGCGAAGAAGCGGTGGCATTTGCGATTATTATCGCGCCATTGATGGTTCGCCTTGGTTACGACGGTATTACTACGGTAATGGTGACCTACATTGCTACTCAGATCGGTTTTGCGACCTCGTGGATGAACCCGTTCTCTGTGGCAATAGCACAAGGTATTGCAGGCGTACCGGTACTTTCTGGTATGACCGTTCGTATGTGCCTCTGGGCTGGCTTCACGTTGCTTGGCATTGCGTTTACCATGGTTTACGCGGCACGTATCAAAGCAAATCCAGAGCTATCATACAGCCGTCGTACTGACGTACACTTCCGCAGCCAAGAGCTGTCTGAAACGGCTTCTCGTTGGAACTTCGGTGATACACTGGTTATCCTGACCGTTATCGCGTCGACGCTTTGGGTCGTTTGGGGCGTTGTCGTTCACGCGTGGTACATTCCAGAAATCGCGTCTCAATTCTTTACGATGGGTTTTGTCGTTGCAATTATCGGTACTTTGTTCCGTCTTAATGGCATGACTCTCAATGATGCAGCGGCGGCATTTAAAGAAGGTGCAGGTATTATGCTCGCACCTGCGCTGTTGGTTGGTTGTGCAAAAGGTGTGTTATTGCTTCTTGGCGGCGGTTCTTCTGAAGAGCCGAGCGTACTGAACTCAATCCTAAATGGTGCGGGTGGTATGTTAAGCGGCTTGCCTGCGGTTGCTTCTGCATGGTTAATGTATGTGTTCCAATCGGTGTTCAACTTCTTTGTAACGTCCGGATCAGGTCAAGCAGCATTAACAATGCCACTGCTATCACCATTGTCTGATATCGCAGGTGTAACACGTCAGGTTGCCGTATTGGCATTCCAACTTGGTGACGGCTTCACAAACGTTATCGTACCAACATCAGCGCCGTTGATGGCAACGCTAGGCGTTTGTCGTATCGATTGGGGTGACTGGGCGAAATTCTGCTGGCGCTTCATGCTGTTATTATTCGCCATCTCAAGTGTCGTAGTCGTCGTGGCTCAGTTGTTAGGCTTCTCTTAATCAGCGACCTTAGTTAGAAAATGGCGAGAGTGAATCTCGCCATTTTTGTTTTTAGCACCTTACTATTTTTCTTCGTTTATTCCTTATTAGGATTTCTCAACTTTTTGGAGAAACCATTCTATGGCTACACAGTATCTCAATGACGTTGTTCAAGGTCATCGCGTCATTCAATCATTGGATGTGGCAGATTTGCCAGCGGGTGAGCATAAATTTATGTTCCAAATTGCCACCAACGCGCTATCACAATGGCAGCACTTACCTGTGTTGGTCTTTAAAGGCAGTCAGCCGGGCAAAAAAATCATGATCACCGCGGGTGTTCATGGTGATGAATACAATGGTGTATTAGCCGCACAACAAACTGCGCGTGAATTGGTGGCGAAGGAGCTAGCAGGGACGGTTACCATTGTACCTATGATTAACTTAACGGGTATGTTGCACCATAGTCGTGATTTCTTCTCAGTTGATCCAGACTGCTCTCCGACTAATTTGAATCGTTTTTTCCCAGGCGACATAAATGGTAATGAAGCTAGCCGCTTCTTGTTTGCTCTGTGGAATAATTTGCTCAAGCCTAATGCTGAGCTTGCGATTGATTTGCATACGCAAACGACTGGTACAACGTATCCACTTTATGTGTTCGCCGATTTCCGTCTTGAAGCGGCGCTCGAAATGGCACGTTTAGTTAACCCCGACGCGATTCTAAATGACCCAGGTGATGCCGGGGTGCTTGAAACGGTGTGGAATAACAGCGGTATCCCAAGCATTACTATTGAAGTTGGCATGGGACGTTATACCGACTTGCCTCTGATTCAACGTACTGTGGGGGGCATTTTCAATATATTGAAACGTCACCAAGTCATTGAGGGTGAGGTTGACACCATTGTGCCATGTATTGAAGGGACGGATATCGTCAGCATTCGTGCGGAAGTAGGTGGTTTTGTGCTGCCGCAAGTGTGCATGATGGATAGCGTACAAGTGGGGGATTTGGTTGCGATTCAATATGACAGTTTTGGTGATGAGCTTAAACGCTACTTTGCACCAAGTGATGGCACCGTTTTAAGTCACAATGTGGAGTCAATTCGCGCTCCTGGCTCGTTGATCGTTCGTTTGATCAAATAGATCGCTTGGATTGCAAAGCTTTAAGGCCTAACATCGTTAGGCCTTTTTCATATGTGTTGTCTAAATTTGTTAACTGTTGTTGTTGTCACCATTAGGCTTTTTCACTAGTTCGCTTAATGTTTCGACCAAGTTGATTGGCATAGGAAAAATAATGGTCGATGTTTTCTCGTTAGCAATTTCGGTGAGTGTTTGCATATAACGTAGTTGTAACGCGTTCGGTGCTTCATTAAGCATTTCTGCGGCTTCTTTGAGTTTTCCAGAGGCTTCTAATTCGCCGGTCGCATGGATGACTTTTGCTCGACGGTTACGCTCCGCTTCAGCTTGCCTAGCTAGCGCTCTCACCATACTTTCATTGAGATCCACATGCTTAACTTCGACGGTGGCGATTTTGATTCCCCAGTCGTCGGTTTGCTGGTCCAAAATTAGCTGTAAGTCTTTATTTAGACGGTCACGTTCAGAGAGCAATTCGTCTAACTCATGTTGCCCGAGCACAGATCGCAAAGTGGTTTGCGATAACTGGCTGGTGGCATCGCTATAGCTTTCTATGTTGTTGATGGCCATCTGTGGGTCAACGACCCGGAAATAGACCACAGCGTTGACGCGAACCGAAACATTATCTCGGGTGATGAGATCTTGCGTTGGCACATCCAGCACAATGGTTCGTAAATCCACTCGCACCATTTGTTGAATAAAGGGGATCAGAATAATCAACCCGGGTCCTTTCACTTCTTGAAAGCGACCAAGAAAAAATACCACGCCGCGTTCATATTCACGCAGAACTTTAAACACTTGTGTGGCCAGTGCAAACAACAGCACTAGAATCACCGCTACGGTATAAATCATCATAATCGACTCCTAATCTTGTGGGCGTAACCGCTCAACAGTTAAGGTCAAGCCTGTGATTTTTTTCACCTCAACCTTATCACCGGGTTTCAAAATAGTTGGATCGTTATTGCATGCCGACCACAAAACGCCATCCAATAGAACTCGACCGGAACCTTGGTGAAAGTCATCTGTAACCACTGCAATTTTACCAGGGAAAGAGGCCGGTCCGGTTGTGACACCCTTGCGCCTGATCCGCAACAACAAGCCGATAGTCAGTACAATTAACATTAATGAAAAAGCGGCAATGCCAAAGATAAGCGGTAGGGCAATTTGAAAGCCGGGTAAATCACTGTCCATGAGAAATATTGATCCCAGTACAAAGGCCGCCACACCGCCAAGGCCTAGCACACCAAAGCTAGGACTAAAACCTTCTGCCACCATCAAGGCAATGCCAAGCAACAATAGGCCTAAACCGGCGTAATTGACCGGCATCATTTGTAATGCATACATCGCCAACAGCAAACAGATGCCGCCAAGTACGCCGGGTAATCCTACGCCCGGATTATAGAACTCCAACAACAAGCCGTAGATACCAATTAGCATTAAGATATAAGCGACATTGGGATTGGTAATGACCGCGAGCATTTGCGCACGCCAATCGGGTTGACGCTGTTGGAATACCGGGTTGTTGAACGTCAGCGTGATTGGTTGGTCGTTCACGTTAACAACCCGTCCATTGGCTTTGCTAACCAGAGCTTGCGGAGAATTGGCGATAAAATCGATCACGTCAAGCGATAGGGCTTCTGTGGCATCTAAACTGGCCGCTTCACTGACTGCCTTTTCCGCCCACTCAGCATTACGACCATGCAATCTCGCTAAGCCTTTGATGTAGGCGCGAGCATCATTGATGACTTTTTTCTCTATTGCGGTATTGGCGGGCACTTGTTCAGCCTTGTTTGGTGCTGGTTTGTTCTCTTGCTGCCGATCTTGTTGATCGAGGTTACTTGGCTCAGCGGAATCATCGCTTGCTCCCGGCGGCTTAACGCCACCGAGTTGAACCGGTGTTGCAGCGCCTAAATTGGTTGCCTCGGCCATTGCTGCAATTTGACTGGCTAACAGTATATAAGTGCCTGCGCTGGCAGCGCGTGCGCCAGAAGGTCCAACCCAAGTGGCAATGGGCACATTGGAGGTGGTGATCGCTTGAATGATATCGCGCATCGCGCTGTCTAATCCGCCGGGCGTATCCATTTTGATGACGATTAGGCTCACCCCGGATGTTTGCGCCAATTCGATTTCGCGCACGAGGTAATCGCTGGTCGCTGGCCCTATAGCGCCATTAACGGGTACAACCCAGACAGTTTGGGCATAGAGTTGTAAGGATAAAAGTAAGGTAGTGCAAAGCATCAATAGTTGCTTCATGCTGCCTCCTCAACTAGATACGGCTAGGGTAAAACCAAGGTTATAAGTTGGCCGAAATGGAGTGATAGTTTTGTCATTAAAGTATAGGCGGTTTACAGGTCGCTAAGATAATTAACCCCACATTGAGGTGTAAAGCGGCCGGTACAAGAACAAGCTCTTGACCGATGTTTATCGTTATTGCAGGATCTTTTGGAACAATTGAGGTTGCTTTAGATCAGCGCGATGTCGCTAAAGCAATAACGAGATCAATTAGATACTCATTAGAGGCGTTTGTTTGTGCTAAAATCTATGCGAACTTTTACCCTTGTTAAGGTAATTGCATAATCATTTGGGATGCAGCATGTTTATTGTTAAGCGCTTAATTAAATTGGCGATCATTACCGCCATATTTCTTACCATTTTTGACCTGATTTCGTACGGTCAAGTGACTTGGGTCTATCGATTATTTGGCATTTCATAATCATTCGATTTTGTCTAAGGCGACGATCAAGACTTTGGCTTGCCCAAAACTCTAGCTTTGATCGTCGCTAAAACGTGTCTCTTGAAACCTGCTTATCGATTGATATTTCCTTTCTGCCCACAAAACGTCGTCCAATTCAAACTTTCGTGATCCCCTCATCATCTCATGATGAACCATTTTGCTATAGTCCTCACAAATCAAGCTCTTAGATAGAAAGGATGTTATGAAAAAGCACAGTGGTACTTTGTTGACGTCATTGTCGATACTGGTTTCGGCAAATGTAATGGCGTACGACCTTAGTATGGAAGTTTTTGAAGACGATGATCTTGCGATCATCCAGAAGGCTGAAACGTCTCAAGACCCAACAGTATTGATGGATGCGGCGAGTTTATTGATTGATGAATCAATGATGCAAGAAAACGTCGACCGTGGTTACCAATACCTGAAAACCGTAGCTGATTCGGGCAATCAAGAAGCGATCATAGCAATGGCGGATCATTACTATGACGAAGAAGAGTATCAACAGTCTCTTGCTTGGTATCATAAAGCGGAAGCGGGCAAAGACCCTTACGTACTCTATAGTTTAGGCGTGATGTACTTTGATGGCGAAGGTACGGTAGCGGATATGGTTAAGGGTAACGAATACTACCGCGCGGCGGCTGAAGCTGGCTATTCTGATGCTATGTATCAATTAGCGTTTTCTTACAATGATGGCGCGGGTATTGGCCAAGATTACAGTAAGGCCGCATATTGGTTCGAGCAATCGGCTAATTTGGGTGATGAGAGCGCAATGTACAATCTTGGCGTGTCATACCTTAATGGTGAGGGGGTGACCAAAAGCTGCGTTAAAGCAATGGAACTATTCAATTCGGCGATTGAACAAGCTGACCATACTCTCTCCTTAGCGAAAATGGGCGACATCAATTCCTATGATGAATATAAAAAGCCTTGCGGTTTTAAGACGCTAGATTTTAAAAAATCTTTTGCGTTCTATCATAAAGCTGCGATGCAAGGACATGCTTATAGCCAATATTCGGTTGGCTATGCTTATCGAAATGGTACCGGTACATGGAGTGACTTTGCCAAAGCACTAGCATGGTTTGAAGTGGCGGTGGAATACGGTTACAGCGATGCCGTTGAAGATGTTAAAGAAGTAAAAGCTCAAATGTCGAGTAGCAAGATAGCAGAAGCTGAGCAGCTACGGGATTCTTTGTTAGATGAGATTTGGTAAGCCATTCTCTAGCTGATATTAATGAGATTTTAAAGGCGCGGCTAGTCCGCGCTTTTTTATGCTTCAATAAACTGGAATAACGGTGATATTGCTAAACATACGCGGAATCGGTATGGCAGATAAATCCATCGTTTAATGTGGCTAATAATAGTCATCAATAATTTAAATATAAAAGAGCAACCTTACTTTGCTTTCGTAATGGGTAATTAAATATTTCTATCGTGACGAGCTAAATATATTATCAATGTTGGTGGTTTTCATTCTAAAAATATTTCGAGGTGTTTAACTTGATTATAAATTGAGCTCTTATTGGTTGTGGTTAATGTAATGAAATAATTTACAAAAAACTAATAACTAGAGTTTTTATTGTGGTGTTGTTGAGTTATTTATCATTGTTGGTGGTTTGTTTTGTGCGGCAATGGTGGTTATTGGTTTTATTTATGTTAATTTTAAAATTTAATTAAATTTGACCAATTTATTAAGAATAATTTTAAATATGATTGAGCTCCTGTTTTTATATTAATTTGGTTGAGCGCTTACTGTCGCTTTGATATTTTTCTTTGCTCAAAATAATACTAAAGTTTAGTGGGCTCTATTTAATGAAATTAAAAACACTTAGAA
>NZ_AFWF01000210.1 GCF_000222605.1 Vibrio ichthyoenteri ATCC 700023
ATATCAAGATGATTATGTTGGCTGGACATATAGGCCAGAAGATTTTGTTAAGTTTGGCGTTAGGGATGTTATGGTGATCAATCCTCCTTGGGTGAAAACCGATTACCAAGTGAATAAGAAAATTTTTGTAGTTGATGTTGAATAATGGAATTCTAATGTATCTAAATAAGTCATTTATTTTAGCGCTTTTTATTTGCCCATCCTTAAGTTTTGCTGCTGACTCGGTTTACCTTTGTACGCTGAAACCTTTTATTGATTCATTTTCTGAAGCGGGAAGAACAGAAGAGTATGCAAGGCTAAATGTACGTAATAGTTGTGAGAAGCAACATGGCGAAGGTAGTATTTTTTGTCGAACATCTGAAGCCAAGTGTGAGCGTACATATCTAGGAAGTGTCAGCGTTGGTAGTGGTAATGATGCGTCAGCAGTTATCTATAAATACAGGCATCAAACTGGTCCGTTGTTAAGGATTGATGGCGATATTGCAGATTTGAGTATGTATAGATTTGACGATGACATGAGTTCATTTTCGATTCCTCGTGGCTGGCGAGTACGTTTCTATGTAGATAAAAATTATCGAGGCGATTACTACACAAGGGATCATGGTTCATTCAACGCTGACGGGTTTGATGATGTTATCAGCTCAATCCGAATCATTCATCGTTAAGCGTTAAACCGGTTCACTGCTTAATCAATGTTCGTTAGGTGCAGAATATCCCCTATAAAATTATTTGTTGCTAGCAATTAACGGATTTCTGCTACAATACACGTGAAAGAGCCCAGTGTTGGCTCTCAACACTAAGCACACGGGAACTACACCGCCCTTAAATCGCTTTCTGAAACGTGTCGCGGCCTTCTGGCTGGAAAGCTTCTTCAACTTTGTTCCTCAATAGAGGGATATAACTGACTGTTGGCCACTGTGCCAAATCAACTATCTCGATACTACTCGATCGAACGTCAACTACAGGTCTATGTGATCGGTAACTAACTATCTGATGCAACGGTTCTGAGGGGGACTACTGTGTCAATTTCTGCTTTTAGGAGAGATAATTAGAGGCAAGAA
>NZ_AFWF01000209.1 GCF_000222605.1 Vibrio ichthyoenteri ATCC 700023
TATAAACAAAAATCATATACTGCGACGGGAATTATTGGTGGCGTTGAGCGTTATGAATATGCTGCGTATCCGACGAGATGCGTGCCTAATGCATCGCTAGGGGAGGGAACTCTCGCTATCGTTAGTCGAAAAACTGATTTGGCTGAAAATCACTGGCGATTAGAACAAACTAATGAAATTATTATAAGTTGGAGTCTCGATGAAATCACATTGTAAAATGTTAATTAAATTTGTCGTAAGTATCTTTTTTTCATTAAGCATTACAGCGTGTGGCCCCAACCCGCAAGATGATATACCACTATTTAAAAGCTATATAGAAAAGAATATCAATAAAAAGCCAGACGACCCATATATCTCCAGCTCAGTTAAGCCTGGTGACGCGATGTAT
>NZ_AFWF01000208.1 GCF_000222605.1 Vibrio ichthyoenteri ATCC 700023
TAGAACGTTTTTTCAGTAGTGGTAAACGACAAGCGCTAGAAACCTATTTGAATAACCTTCGCCACGGCGTGTGGGAAACCTACCATGAAAACGGTACGGTCGCCATACGCCAAGAGTACGCCAACAACCACCTTTCAGGCCGCTACCTAGAACAAAATAGCGCTGGGCAAATTGTTACTGAAGGCGAGTACAATACCCAAGGCGAACGACAAGGTGCTTGGCGAAGCTTCTATGATGACGGCACTCCTAATAGTGAAATTCATTTTGAAGCGGGTGTACACAATGGCAAAGCACTCTCCTACTTTCCTAGTGGACAACTTGCTCAACAGGCAACCTATAAGAACAACCACCTCGATGGCGAATCGTTACGCTACCATGAAAATGGTAATCTCTACGAGAAAGAGCGCTACCAAGATGGGCAGCTTGACGGCCTACAAGTTACCTATAATGCAGATCAAGTGGTTATCGCCGAGAGCAATTTCAAACTGGGGAAACTGGCTGGTGAACAGAAGCGCTATTTTGACGACGGCAAGCTTAAACAACTGACCAATTACCACACCACCATACTGGCAGATAACGGTCAATATCCACTCCACGGCATTCAAGAGCAGTATGACTCTGAAGGTCGATTGGTTGAAAAAGGTAATTTCAAGCAAGGTGTTAAAGATGGTTTATTTACACGCTATCGCCAAGGTGAAATGGACAGTGAGGAAAACTGGCTCGAGGGAGAACGCCACGGCAAGCAAACTCGCTACTACGCGACCGATAAACTGCGCAGCATTGATCATTACGAACACGGCAAACAAACTGGCCGCTCTGAAAGCTATTTTGCCGACGGTACGCTGAAAGAGCGCGGTACGCGTCTCAATAGTGTTTGGATAGGTAAATATGAATCTTTCTACGAAACCGGCTTGCCACGTGAAGTGATTCACTATGCTTCGACTGTCGATGAGAACAGCTATCGAGCGAAATTTCATGGTCATTACGCTCGCTGGTTTGGTAACGGTGACCCAAGTGAGACCGGTGAATATATTGACGGTAAAAAATCTGGCGAGTGGCTGGCGTACAATCAAGGCTTAGTGACTCGTAAACAAACTTACCTCGACGGCAAGTTAAATGGCGAATACGCCGAGTATTACAACGGTCGTCGTCGCGTGACCGGGCTCTATCAAGACAATATGAAAACCGGTGTGTGGACCGGTTATCGCTACCAAGAAAGCGACCCAACCTTTGGCACCATCGCGGAAGGCAATATTCTCCGTACCAGTGAATATGCCAATAATAAGTTACACGGAAAACGTGAGTATTTTGACTTTAAACAGATACGTTATCGCAGTGAAAGTTACGTCGAAGGCGTGCAAACCGGGCCTTACGCGGAATACTATGTCACCAATGGCCAGTTAAAACGCCAAGGTGAAATGATTAAGAATGTTCAAACAGGCTTATGGCAAGGCTGGTTTGAAGACGGGATGCAATCATTTAGTAGTGAATTATTAACCGGCCAGCAACATGGTAAACACCGTGAGTATTACGCTAATGGTCAACTCAAACAGCACGCCCAATTTGAGAAAGGCAAACTAAACGGCCTACTCACTCAGTACTACCAAACCGGTAAACAAGAATACCAAGAGCAATGGTTAAAAGGACAAAAAGAAGGCGAAGCGAGCTACTTTCATACCAACGGAAAACTGGCAGAAAAAGGCAGTTATCTACGTGAACGTAAAGAAGGACTTTGGCTCAACTATTGGCCGAATGGAGAAAAACGCAGTGAAGGTAGTTACATCAGTAACCGACAATCTGGAGATTGGGTTTATTACGATCAATTCGGCAAGTTAATCAAAACCGAGCACCACTAAACAATTTTTTTTTAGCGGTTGAGCCGGTAATCAACGAATAAAAAAGAGCTCTCATCGAGCTCTTTTTGTTTTCTCTCGTCAAACGTAATCGTTAAAACTGAACCTTATCGGCATCGAAATAATAGCGTGACGTTGCGATATCCATTCCCCCGGTGACCGGTAAGCAGACCCCAGTAATAAAGCTCGCTTTATCACTGGCTAAAAAGCTCACGGCATTAGCGATATCATCCGACTCACCCATGCGTTTAATCGGTTGTGTGGCGAGGAAATGATCAATGTACTCAGTGGTGAGGTTTTTCTTTACCGCATCGGTCGCAATCATGCCCGGCAATACCGCATTGCAACGAATACCAAAGCTGGCGTATTGAATCGCTATTTGGCGCGTCATGTGATTAATCGCGTTTTTCGAAGTACCGTAAGCAATACTCGACATTTCAGCGCTTAATGAGGAGAGCGAAGAGATATTAACAATCGCACCGCCCCCCTGCTTCACCATGGTTGGGATCACCGCTTTTGCAGGAATAAAGACGCTGTTGATATTGGCGAGAATGTTCTTCTCCCAGTTGGTCACTTCGGTATGCGCTAAATCCCTATCTTGGCGCAAATCAACACCACCAAAGTTATTGGCCAAAACATCAATTCTACCCTCTTGTTCGAGAACTGAATCAATTAAGCTCGCGTAGGTATCATTCTCAAAGGCATTAAAAAATACTCCAACCGCACGACCACTTTCACCATCATTACGACAGCGCGTATTGATTTCACGCGCTGTCGCACTGGCCAAATCTAAGTCCCAGTCTGCAACATAAACCTTGGCACCTTTCGCGGCTAAAAGCAGACTGCAAGCACGACCTATGCCTTGTGCTCCTGCCAATACCAAAGCAATTTTATTGTCGAATTCATTGTGGTTTTGATTATTATTGGTCACTGATGACATACAAATTCCTCACTCAATGTCGTTTCGCCATACTTAGTCGATGATGTGCTAGCAACGCGGCTACATATTCATTCCCATGCCTGCATTGGCGGTTTTACCTAAGCGGTAATACCAAATAGAAAGCGGGATAAAAATCAAATTCATGATGGTGGTAAAGTTCCAACCAAATCCGTCTTGATTAATAGTGCGTAAGCCTTGTGCCGTTGCATCAATATTAAGACCATTAAAGATGAGATCGACACACAGACCGGTAAATAGAATCGCTACAAACAGCAAGCCCACTATCCATCTTGCTGGTCGTTGACCATAGTATTTTTGGTAAACTCGCATCATTGGAATGGTTAAAACATCAGCGAGAATAAAACCAATTACGCCACCAAAGGAGATCCCTCCATGCCAGAGCGCCGCTGCTAACAGCAGATTACCGACCGAACAAACATAGGCAATCACCGCGACAAAAATACCGATAATCACATCAAGGAAGGAATGTAACCACACAGGCAAATTAACGTCGTTGCTAATAAATAGCATGCGCCAACCTTCAATCGGTACGATCGCAATTAACAGGGATGACACCACAACACCAATCAGGATCTCTTTGCCAATCATCGACAAATCCATTTGGAAAAAACCTGCCGATTTGGTTATTTTTTCCATCATGGGAGACACCACAGCTTGTGGTTCAATGTGCATCTCTTTCTTTGGCATCGAATGCATATCCATACCGCAGTCGCTTTCTTCATGCTTCATCGATGACATATCCATGCCACAGTCGCTTTCTTCATGCTTCATCGACGACATATCCATGCCGCAGTCGCTTTCTTCATGCTTCATCGATGACATATCCATGCCACAGTCTGCCATTGCGGATTTTTTCGGTTGCTCTGCTGCGATATGTTGGCGTAACTCGGCCTCAACCTCTTTCGGATAGAAGCGCTGAAAAAGAACCGCGACAGTCACGATCAAAATGAGTCCACCCAGCACTTCACCCCATAGGAATGTCCAGCCTAATAAGGCCACCAGCACAATAAACATTTCAACAATCAAATTGGTACTGGCGACCAAAAATGCCGTTGCATTGGCTAAGGTCGATTTTTTACTCAATAAGGTATGTGATAGAGAAGCAGCCGCATAGGAGCATGATGAAGAGACCATACCCAGCACGGTCGAGTATGAAAGGCTTTTTAGGTTCGTTTTACCTAGATGTTTCGCCACCGTTTCCACGGGCAAAAGATGACGAATAAATGAAGAGAGAATTAGGCCAAATGCCAGTGGCCAAAAGATTTGCCACACCATATTGCTAAATACCGAAACAATATGGAAAAGAATATTACCGCCATCACTTTGCATAAATGGCTCCTTGCTAGGACGATTAAATGCTCTCTAAGAA
>NZ_AFWF01000207.1 GCF_000222605.1 Vibrio ichthyoenteri ATCC 700023
TTCTTATAATAATTATATTGAAGAATATTGTCTTGATGAAATACGACCCTACAAAATCTATAAAAATTTCAATCAACACACTCTCTATTGGTATGTTTGTTACAGCGATAGAGCACAACAAGCGCGTAAATTTAGCCAACGCTGGACGTGTTTCAAGCGACAAAGGGATTGAACAACTAAAGCAGAGCAAAGTGAAATTTGCTTGGGTTGATCGCGAACTCTCCGCCGATGGGTGCATTTTTGAGCCGGTTGATGTAAATCGCTTGGATGATGGCGATGCCGCTTCTGCGACGATAAAGAGTAATGAAAAAAACTCTAATGTGTCGTCTAAAACAAAGAGCCGCTTTGCTCAACAACAAAGTGCATCAAAAATTATTCGCGAAGCTAAAGGGCTAGCCCATAAGCTGATCAATCAAACTTTTGAAGGCAAAGTGATTGATGTTGCGGATATCGATAACTGGGCTGATGATTTAATTGAATCGGTGCTGATTGATAGTGATGCTTTGCAGTGCGTCTCTGCGTTACGTAACAAAGATAAATATCTTCTTGAACATTCGGTCAACGTTGCCTGCTTGCTGGTGAGTTTTGGTAAACACCTCAAGTTACCCAAAGAGACACTAAAGCAAATGGCCATTGGCGGCATCATCCATGATGTTGGCAAAATTAAAGTTGATGACGAAGTGTTACATAAGCCTGCGAAATTAACCGCGGAAGAATTTGAGCACATGAAACTGCATCAAGTTTATGCCAAGCAAATCATTACGAATGTGAAAGGGCTGAGTGATATTTCACGTGATGTTTGTTTGATGCACCATGAAAAGCTTGATGGTAAAGGTTACCCATCAGGTCTTGCTGGTGAACAAATACCAATGCATGGGCGAATGAGTTGTATTGTTGATATCTATGATGCGCTGACATCCGATCGTTGCTACAAAAAAGGCATGAGCTCTGCAGAAGCGTTTAAGATTTTGTTGAGTCTAACGCCCAATCATCTTGATAAAGAATTGGTGTATAAATTTATTAACTGCATCGGTGTGTACCCGGTGGGGTCGATTGTTGAACTGAGCGATGGACGTGTTGGCGTGGTTTGGACATCTAATCAAGATGAGCCGCTTAAGCCTGAGGTTAAATGTTTCTATTCGCGTAAATATAAACGTTATGTTGATGTGGCCTATGTGGATCTTAAACATGCGCCAATTAAGATCGAGCGTGCGATAGCGCCGCACAATCTTGAGGTTGATGCCACCCCATTTTTTGATTTGTAACAGCATGGCTCCCAAGGCTAATTGATTGACGAAAAAAGGCGCATAGAGCGCCTTTTTAATTGTTTTAAATTTTTATCGAACTTAAACCGCGAGATATGCCAGTGGAATGTCGGGATCAACCGCGTCCAATGTGGCTTGGGTATAAGCGAGATGACTAATGCTACCATCTACTAATTCTGCCAATGCCGCTGATTCGATATCAGCCAGTTGTTGCTTATCGAGAAGTAGCTGCACCATCGCGACTTGCAGTGGTGGAAGACTTGGGTTGAATGCAGCATTTTCAGCGTAAGCACCAAGATACTCTTTACCATCTTTCATACGCAGTGCCACACCACTTAGATTTTGGCTGTATGGGGCATGACTACGATTTAGTGCTGCAAGTGCTTTCACAACTAAAGGATCGTTTTCTTCACTGTGCTTACCGTGGTCAACTGTGGTCATCAGGCCAGATTCAATACCCAGATCGCTTGGGCCAAATGATTCTGGTAGATATTCTTGCAGTGTTTTCTCATCACGTTGTGGTAATTGCACCACTAACTCTTTCGCCGTGCTTAACTCGTTCATAAACTGACGGCAGTGACCACAAGGGCTAAAGTTGATGGTGATATCTGAAATACCTTGTTCACCCTTCATCCATGCGTGGCTGATTGCCGACTGTTCAGCGTGAACAGTTTGACCAAGTTGAGCGCCTATAATTTCCATGTTTGCACCGAAGTACAATTTGCCGGAAAGTCCACGAACAATCGCCCCAACATAAAAGTTAGAAATAGGCGCGTAAGAGTAGGCTGCAGCAAAAGGAAGCAGGGCAACACGTAACTCAGCGTCTTCTAATCCTGATAGTTCGAGTAGTTTATCAAATTGCTCACAGCTCAATGTAGCGTCATAGTTGTCCGCTAGTAGGATAGGTGCGAGATATTCGGCAACGTTCGATGGAATATCAGCCAGCGCTTGTTCGATACGGCTTCTCATAGTGAATCCTTGTTAGATCAGTCATTCGCTCTTAGTAAATACAGCTAAGGCGTTGGCTACCCATTTTATGATCGAAAGAAGATATTTCCGAGGGTTAAATCACATTAATTAATGCAACGATGTATAACATTGCACAATTAGAGAGAGGTCACACTATGCGACCTCTTTAATGACCAACGAAAGCGTTTAACCGTGTAGCCAAACCGCAAAAGCAAAAAATGCGGGTGCGAGGATGGAAGTGAACACGCCGCACAATACGAGTGCCAGTGAACTAAACGCAGCATCCTCACCATCTTTTTCTGCGCAAGTGGCGGTACCAAGTGCATGGGAAACTGTGCCCATGGTTAAGCCTTTCGCAATCGGATGGGTGATGTTGAGTAAGTTATAAATTGGGTAGGCGAGAATGGCACCAAACAAGCCTACAATCAGCACTAATATCGCAGCAATTGCAGGCTCGCCACCTAAATTGCGTGAGACTTCCATGGCGATAGGGGTGGTCACGGATTTACCCAGTAGGCTGGCAATTAATGCCATATCGGCTTGCATATAGATGGCAATAACGCTGGCAGTAAACATCGACATCACTGACCCCACACCGCAAGCAAGCATGATGATGCGCCAGTTAGCTCGAATTTGTGGCAGCTGTTCGTAGAGGGGATATGCCAAGGCCACAACAGCCGGTTGAAGCAGAAAACTAATCCATTGATTATCAGCGTAATAGGTTTCAAAGGGGATTTTGCAATAAACCAATAGTGGGATCAAAATGCCAATACTGATCAGTAGTGGATTCATGATGGGAGTATTGCATTTACGGCTGAGCCAACGAGCGAAGAAAAACACCGCGACAGTGACGATTAACCACATTATTTGTTCCCCTTCTTCAAGAGACGATCGAGAAAGAGACCCAACGTAACAAGGACAATCAGTGTGCCACCAACAGCACTGGCTAAAATAGGCAGTGCATTATTGATCAGCGTGTCGAAGTGCTCCATTAAGCCAACGCTAATAGGAACAAACAATAGAATCATGTAGCGAATAAATAAGTTGGCACTCGGTTTCACCCAATCAGAAGGGACCAAGCCACTCGCCATCAAAGCAAAGAGAATCAACATCCCAATGATACTACCCGGTATGGATGTGCTCACAAGTTGTTGGATATTGATGCCCGCCAGCAAGCAAAGGAAAATTAATCCCATTGATACCGCGTATTTTAGAAACGTTTTAGCCATAATTTTAGCCGTAAGCGAAGAACGGTGATGAAGATAAAGCGGTCTCTATGAGACCAACTTTTCTACGTATTGATAAACGGATTTTAATAGAGTGATTTTCTTTGTATCACTTTCATGTTCGTGAACTAAGTTTTCAAAATTTAGCATGTATTCATCAATGCGACTTTGGAAGTAGTCTTGGCAATGATTACTCCAGCGTTGCTGCTCTTGTTCCGTTAACGTCCATGGGAAGTTACGCGCGCGGTAACGGAACAATAGCGGTTCGATACGTGCATCGCTAAAGGTAATATCAAGCGCCGCTAAGTGCTCAGGTTCAGTTTGACGAATAATATCCATTGCTGCGCGATCAGCAGGAGAAAAGAAACCATCGTATAACTGTGTGTCTACATCGGTGCTTTTTTCATATTCACGGTCCGTTGTAAATAAACCAATCAGTTTTTCACGAATTTCAGGATGTTGACGAATTACTTGCAAGTTTTGTAAGCATTGTTCGCGGTCGATACCTATCTTATCCGCATTTTCAGCGGTCAAGGTTTTCGCCGGCGCAAGAATAGGGCACTTGTTTAAGTGTACCAGTTTCACGGGAACAGGTAGTTCATCAGGGGCAAGATCGCTGTGTTTGGTATAAAGGCGCTGTTTCAGTGCCTCGGCATCCAAATCTAATAAAACTTGTGGATCTTTGGCTAAATCAACCACAATCGCAGCATTTTGGTTAGTTGGGTGCCATGCAACGGGCACAATCCAACTGGTATAGTTACATTCGCGTCCAAGCATGCCAGAAACATGCATCAGCGGTGTCATGTTAACGATATCCACTAATTCATTGAGCTTGCGTTTGTGACGCATGGTAAGGAAATAATCAAACAGTTTGGGTTGTGCGGCTTTGATTTTTTTTGCCAGTTCGATTGTGGCAATCACATCAGCCATCGCATCGTGCGCATTGGCGTGTTCAATGCCGTTAGCCACAGAAAGGTGTTCAAGTTTGAAGCTAATATAGCCTTCGTCGTTTTCTGGCCATTCAATACCTTCAGGGCGTAAAGCATGGCAAGCACGCATCACATCGAGTAAGTCCCAGCGCGAGTTGCCGTTTTGCCAGCTCCACGCATAAGGGTCAAAGAAATTGCGGTAACAAGTATAGCGCGTTACTTCGTCATCAAAACGAATACTATTGTAACCAAGGCTAATCGTGTTTGGTGTTGCCAATTGTTCATGAATTTGGCGGATAAATTCAGGCTCGATCAGGCCTTTACTTGCAGCCAGTTGTGGAGAAATACCTGTAATCAGCGCTGCTTCCACTCCTGGTAAATAATCAGATGGCGGCTGGCAATAGATGACAAGAGGCTCACCAATAATATTAAAGTCCATGTCCGTGCGTACACCCGCAAATTGGCTTGGGCGATCTTTGGCTGGGCTGGTTCCCCACGTTTCATAATCGAAGAAGAAAAACGTCGGTTGGTGCTCTTGTTGCATGCTATCTACCATGGTTTAAAGGCTTTTTTACTATTAGACCACTGAGTGGTGCGCTTAGCAATCAAGTCGCGAGAGTTCGGCTACTTTGTGCGCCTTTTTAAGCGTAGCAGCCTGCATGCTCAGCTTCTTGTTATGTTAATGCAACGAAAGGAAGCGTTATTCAAGATAGGTCGAGGGGAAAAGCCACTAACTCTAAAGTAGCGAGGGTCAGTGGCAATTGATCACGCTTGAAGCGCTATGGTGGCTTCTATTTCAATATGCAGATCAGAATCAAACAGGTGTGACACTTCGACCAGCGAACAAGCTGGCAAATAGCCTTGGTAAAAATCGGAAAGAATTTCACGAATATGGGGCAGTTTGCTGATATCACGCACGAATACGGTGAGCTTAATCAGATCACTGCGAGAGCGTTTTTCTTGATCTAAAATGGCGCCAAGTTGCGCTAACACTGCTTTGCTTTGTTCAATCAAATTTGCCTTTTGATCGGGAGTACCAAAGGCGGTCAAACCCGAAACATACAGCGTGTCATTGTGCTTTGTCGCGTGAACGTAGGGTCCAGCTGCACTTGGCAAGCACTCATAATTAATCCTTTGTACCACTTTATTTCCTTACCTTAGAAAGTTGCCTTGCACGTGTGATGATAACGGTCAATGTTCGTGTGAATTCAGCACGTGAAACAAGCAACAAAAGCCAAATATGCTCTTGATTGTGTCATAGGTGAGATTAAATAAATTTGAGAGCCGTCATGATAACGCGATGAAAAATAGCGATTTTCATACCAAGTTGGCGCAAAGATACCGTTGGCGTGTTGAAAATAATTTCAGATGTGACTCTCAAAGGCACGCGTTATTGTCAACTTATATGCATTTACCAATATGATGGCGGTAGTCGATTTATAAGGATCTATCATGCAACAGTTTAGCGGCATATTTGCAATGTTGATGTTGTCTTTTGTCATCCTATCGGGTGACGCAGCAGCAAGAGAGTTCAATAAAAGCAAGTTAGACGATTACCTTTCCTCACTGAATGACGCGAGTAAGGTGATGCTCAGCATCGAAATTACTGAGAAAGGCGCAGTTACGTATCGTCATCAAACCGGTTACGTTGATATAAAAGAGCATTTTTTCACACAAGATGAATACATTAACGCGAGCCCCAATACTCGCTATAAAATCGCCTCAATAACCAAAACCTTTACCGCGACACTCATTTTTCAATTGATCGAGCAGGGAAAACTGCAACTATCCACGCCTTTATCGCAGTTCTATCCTCAAGTCCCTAATGCTGAGAACATTACTGTGGATGACTTACTCTCTCATCACAGCGGAATCGTCAATTTTCTTGATCAGGAATCGTTTTATAGCAATATCAAAAGTGACTATACGCTGGCTGGATTGGTTGAGTTAATTGCCAGCTATCCGGCCCGTCCTTACGCGATGAGAGATTTTCGCTATTCCAATTCAAATTACATTTTGCTGACGGGGATTATTGAACAGGTCACAGGCAACACTTACGAACACGCGCTATACCAGCAGATTATTGATCCACTTAAACTCAGCGATACTCAGTATTGCTCGGGAGCGAAAGGGTGTGAAGGCTACGCACAATCGTATATTCACTATGAACAAGGCATTGTGACTGCCGAAGAATGGCCGAAAACAACGTTAATGGGCGCCGGTGGGATGACATCGACGCCGAAAGATCTCAACCGTTTTAATCATGCACTGTATCAAGGTAAGCTAATTTCTGAAGCGTCACTCAAATACATGAAAGGGGAGATGGATTATCGTGGTAAAGGCTTAGAAGAGATCTATTTCCATTCCCGAACACTTGTTGGGCACGGAGGCTTGCTAGAAGGTTTTAGGACACTGCTTGCTTATCATGAAGACGACGAGTTGAGTATCGCGATTGCGTGTAATTTGAATGACATGGAGCTGCGGATTTTACTGATTGAGATACTTGATATTTATTATGGTTTAGAGTGAACGTGTAATGGCGTGTTGCAGCCGATGCGAAATACATATAAAAGACCAATATTATGGCGCTTAGTTGCGTGAATATAAGACTCTGCTGCGCTGGGTAAACCATCACATTTATACTTGCCTGATAAAGGGAAAGTGTGTCCGGATATGGAGAATGATGGTACTGTACTGAACAGTATTGTAGAGCGGATTTTGTCATGCGAGCCTCCACCGAGAAAAAAAGAACCCGAATCATTGAAGTTGCGACAGCGCTATTTATAGAACAGGGGTATAAAGATACGTCTTTGGATCAAATTGTGGCCGTTTGTGGTGGGTCAAAACAGACGTTATATCGTTATTTCAGCAATAAAGAAGGTTTATTTGTAGCGGTGCTCGGCTATAACACGAAAACCAGTTTAGAGTCAGTGTTTAGGTTGTCGGAATCCCATCAGCAATCTCTGCAAAGTACGTTAGAGCAGTTTGCGTTACAGTACCTTGCGGGTATTTGTTCTAACCCGATGCTGGGCCTATATCGAATTATTGCCTCCGATTTTAATAAGCACGATTCGGTTGCATGGCAGTTTTGGCAAACTGGTCCATTACGAATCCATCAGTATATGATTGATTTTCTGCAAACGGCTGATGTTTCTGCGCAGTTAGATATCGATGATGCAACACTCGCTTGTAGCCAATTACTCGCGCTAGTGAAGGCTGACTTTCAAAATATGGCATTGCTGGGAATTGAATTACCCGATCAAACACAACGTATCGTACATACACAAAAAGCCGTGGCTGCTTTTCTGTCCTTATATCAGAAGTAAACGCAGAAGGGATCATCGATGTGATCCCTTATTGCTTATCTCTTATCCCTTATCGCTGAAACTAGGTATTGATAGCCTGTTTCGCGACCAGTTTCTTACCAATAATTAATACTGGAGCTAAGGCGAATATGGAGAGAATAAACACCAGCAAAGCATTACTAAGACCGAGAGTGGTCGCTTGCAGTTTAACCACGCTGCTGATTTGGCTCATGCCAAGTGACGGGTTAGGTAGGTGACCCTGCGTGAGTAAAACCTGATTCAATAGCTGTTCATAGTGAGCAAAGTTGGTACTCGCGCCATTAAGAGTCGTCCCCACCTCTCCAGCCGCTTGTGCGCTATGAGTCTGCATAACCCGCGAGAAATATGCCCCTCCAATCAAGCCGCCTAATGTTCGAAATAAATAGAAGTTACTGATCCCTTCAATCCGTTCATCACGATGAAAATAGAGTAATACGGCGATCGTTACCGAAACGTTGAGTAAACCAACGCCAAAGCCACGTAAAAGCATCGGTATCAGTAACGATTTCGGCCCCACATTGCTTGGTAATTGACTAAAAAGATACACTGAGATGAGTATCATCAACACGCCAATTGGCACGATCGCATCACTAAGCGGGCGGCGAAAATAATAGACGAGTACGCTTAATGCCATCCCGATCAACATGCCATAGAAGGCGGGCAGCTGAGCAAAGCCACTATTTAGTGCATTGTATTGCAGCACCATTTTTAAAGAGCTATTAAATAATGCGGTGCTGGCTATCACGGCAAAACCGGCTAAGAAAGCATTATACATAAACACATTAGCTTTCAATTGGCGATGCAGTTGCATTGACGCGGTTGGTTGACGAGTCAATTTCATCAAAAGAAAGACCGTGAGAAGCGTTAAGCTTGCTGCGATGAGGGTTAAATTCACAAAAGATTCTGAATCTAGCCAGTTATAATAACTACCACGCATCAGTAAATAGATCACCAATGCGCTGGTGATCAGCATGGCGCAATAAAACCACAACGAAGACTTTTCCTGCGGCTTAATCGAAATACGGCCGAGCGGAAAAGCCAAACCGACCGTTAAAGAACAAAAGAACAGCCACGTCAACGCGATATAAAATGCGCTCAAATCGAATGACTCTAATACCTGTGCCATAAGCCATGGATAAGCGCCCATTGGAAGCAAGGTTGAGAAAATCAAAGTACCGGAGATGACGGCAGGCAGCCATTTATAGGCCAGCTTATCGAGTAAATATAAGTTGACCACCACAAGCAATGTGCTGACAACCAAACCATTCAGTAGCCAGATTGCAGTGAATAATGCGTGATTCTCGCCGCCTAACGCCAAAGCAATACTCGAACACAAACCTAAACCGAGTGCGACCATCAAGATTGAATCGGTACCGACTCTGCGAAGGGTGAGCGGTATAAGGATAAATCCCCATACTTGGCTGATCGTGAATCCGGTTTTGACGCGGTCTAATTCATCCATCGAAAGACCAGCCCGCGCCGCCATTTCATAGCCAAGTTCGTTGAACATGGCAGAGTACAATCCAAAGGCCGTCAATGAGAACAGAGCTAACAAGCACAGTGCTGCTATTGGAAAAGGCTTACGTGCGATCATGCCATTAACCTTGATGTGTTGTATTGATGGTCACTTCAGCGGAGAGGCCAGGGTAAACTTTCTGTTTTAGCGCACTAGGCAGCTGCAATTCAATCCGCACTGGGATGCGTTGTACCACTTTCACGAAATTACCCGTCGCGTTTTGTGGAGGTAACAAACTAAATTGCGCCCCGGTTGCCGGTGTAATGGAACTGACCGTGCCTTGCAGCGGGCTATCAGGGTACATGTCTAATACGACTTCTACTGATTGGCCTTTGGAAACCTTCTCTAGTTGTGTTTCTTTAAAGTTGGCTTCGACCCAAATGTAATCAGGCACCATCACGATTAATCCCATTCCCGGTTGCACAAGTTTGCCCACTTGAACTTGTCTATCCGCAATAAATCCGTCTACAGGGGCGGTGACCACGGTGCGTTTTAAGGCGATATCGGCGAGCTGCAATGCAGCCTCGGCTTGTTTTTTTTGCGCAATCAACTGCTGCTTATCAATTAGCAATGCCGCGTATTGTTTATTCTCCACCGCGAGAGTGAGTTTGGCGTTTTCAAGTTCGCTGCTCGCTTCGATTGAACGGGTGCGCTGAGCTTCATACTGGTTTTTACTGATCGACTGTTTTTCTACTAGGCGAGTTAGGCGTTTTAATTCCGCTGACTGATGGTCTGCGCCAGCTTGGGCACGGCGAATTAATTGTTTAGCTTGCGCAATTTTGACGGATTGCATGTCAGTTTTTGTTTGGTTGGCGCTCAGCGCGGCATTACTCACATCGAGTGCCGCAGCCGCAATGGCTTGATTGGCGATAAAGTCCTGATCATCAATAGAAAATAAACGGTCGCCTTTTTTTACCCATTGATTGTCTTTGACAAAGATCGAGCTTACTTGCCCTGCAACTTGAGGTGAAACGGCAGTGACATCGGAGTGCACGTAGGCATTGTCAGTGGTGACTTGGTTTGGATGGTATAACGCCCCTCCGGCAACGACAAAAGAGGTTACGATTAAGGTCGCGATGGTCAGTTTCTTTTTCATTTACTTGTCTCAGTGTGTTTCTTTTATCAAACTGTACCGTACAGTACGATATTAATAAAGCGAATATTGATCTTCGAGCGGAAAAAGGATCAAAGGGGTGCTTGAATCGAATTGAATGCAGTGAGAGTCAATGTCACTTGACCAAAGGGTTTTGGTGAATGGGTCAGTGTGCAGACACTAGTGAGTCACTGATGATATCTATAACCAGATCCACAATGACTAAGTCGGCTAAAAAAATAGTAGAGAGGGCATTGCGGTGAGGCGCTCTAGGTTGATTTAATTTTATAAGAAATGATTTACGGGCAACGATTTACGGACAACGAGTGACGAGACGCATAATGACGTGAAGTAAAAAGAGGTTGTCGCTTTCTACAACCTCTTCATCCAGTGTGTGATTAATGTTTTATTTTGTCGTGACTGCTTGCTCGGTATTGGCATGCTCGGCATTCGCATGTTCAACACGGTTATTTAAGAGGCGACTGGTGATCGTACCAGCGGCCATTGAGCCTGACACGTTCAGCGCCGTGCGCGCCATATCAATTAAGGGTTCAATTGAAATCAGTAGTGCAGCGATCGTCACGGGTAACCCCATGGCCGGTAGCACGATAAGCGCAGCAAAGGTTGCACCGCCGCCCACACCTGCAATGCCAAATGAACTAATGGTAATGATACCAATCAATGACAAGACAAAGTTTATCTCTGTCGGATCGATGCCCACCGTTGGCGCAACCATAACCGCGAGCATAGCAGGGTAGATACCGGCACAGCCATTTTGGCCGATAGTCGCACCAAACGAAGCCGACAAATTAGCAATGGCTGGTGGCACATTAAGCTTGGTAATTTGTGTTTCCACATTAAGTGGAATCGTTGCCGCCGAGCTGCGAGACGTAAAAGCAAAAGTTAAGACTGGCCAAATCTTCTTAAAGTACTCTTTAGCGCTCACGCCAACCAAAGCAACCAGCAGTCCGTGAACGACAAACATAATGAAGATCGCGACATAAGACGCCACAATAAAGCCGAGTAGTTTAACAATATCTGCCGAATTTGAGGTGGCAACCACTTTCGCCATGAGCGCTGCAATGCCATACGGTGTCAGCGCCATAATCATCTTCACTAAACGCATTACAATGGATTGAATCGCTTCCACAAAGGTGCGAATAGGCGCTTCAAGTTCTTGCTTTTCGCTCATCACTTTACGGGCGGCAATGCCAGTGAGTACCCCAAAGATCACCACCGCAATAATGGACGTTGATCGGGTGCCAGTCAGGTCAGCAAACGGGTTGGTTGGAATAAAGCTCAATAGCATTTGCGGGATGGATAAGTCATTGACGTTATTCGCACTATTTTCAAGAATCGAAATACGAGCAGTTTCACGTGCTCCTTCGATTAGTCCTTCTGCGGAAAGGCCAAATCCATAAGCGACGGTAATGCCAATAGCAGCAGAAATCGCAGTTGTTGTTAGCAACACAGCGATGGTGATACCGGAAATCTTACCCAGTGATCCTCCTTGCTCCAATTTAACTACTGCGGCGATCATCGAGACCAGAACCAAAGGCATAATGACCATTTTTAGTAGGCTCACATACCCTTGTCCAGCGATGCTGACCCATTCTAGAACTTGACCGATTTGATGGCTTCCTTCACCAAATACGAGTTGTAGTGCTAATCCAAAACTACTGCCGAGTACCAATCCTATTAGTACCAATTGCGAGAGGGTACGCTGCTTTTTTTGCTGATAATAGACGATGAAAAGCAAGCCAATAAAAATCGCAAGTGCTGCGAGAACGGCAACTGACATGATGGTATTCCTTATAGGATTGACGTTCGGGCGTGGGATATGGAAGCAGTATCCGCCCGAAGAAGAGAACAGGCGGCAGAAGGTAATGATTTATAACACGGGAATAAAATGAAAAAAGGCTATGAATTAGAAGCTTTCGTTCTTAAAAGGTATGATGGTCGATAAACTAGACGAACTTAGCCTAATTTATCACGGTTATTTGTATTTATTGAGCAACTGGCGCATCGCGACACTATCAAAAGTTTCAACGGAACGAGCCTGTTTACTAAACGATGCGTACAGCATCGCTCTGGCGACCAGTTCAGCTTTGATGGGAATGAATCGAGCTAGACGGCCAAGCATGATTGGTCGAACGACTTTTAAAATTGCTTGTAGCAAGGCTTCGTCCTTCCTTGGCGTATCACGCAATCCAACTAAAGGGCCGGGTTGCATGAAGGTAACGTTGTCAAAACCAAGATTTTCTAATGCCAATTCCATTTTACCCTTGCAACGCAGGTAATGTGAGGATGAGCGTGGGTTTGCACCATAGCTAGAAACAACCGTAAGGTGTTTCACGCCAAGCAAAGCCATGTTTTTCGCTACATCACAAACAAGATGATAGTCAATCGCCTCAAGTGCTGATTTGGAACCCGCTTGCTTAAGTGTCGTGCCGAGGCAAATGTAACCCTTTTCTGGAGCGGGCAACGCTTCGTCCCAATCAATAACTCGTAATTGTGGGTCCCGAATCTCTTGTAGTTTTGGATGGGTGAATGCGAGGCCTTTGCGGGTGAGCGCGTAGATATGATCAATGGCACGCTCTTCGAGCATAAGCTTGAGTAATTCGGTGCCAATTAGTCCAGTTGCACCCGCGATGATGACGATCTGTTGTTTTGCCATGACAGATTCTCCAATTTTCTTTTGGGTTAAGAATCGGTCATCTCTGGTGATAAGTCTATGAGGTTGCGCAAAAAGCCAATCGAATGATTGGCTTTAAACTGACACCTTAGTTAGGTCATTGAGAGTGGCACACTGCGTTTATTCGCCTGTTTTGGTTGTGCGGGTTTCGTTTTTTTGCGATTTTGATTAGCAAACATATTGTCTCCTCGCTCTGTTTAGTCACGTTAAGTTGAGGTTTTTTACTAGAACCTTGTGGTTATTCTCCGTGTCCTCAAAGTGATGTGAGTTCATCGACCAACGTAATACAGCATGCTTAAATTGAGCCAAAAATTTTATCCAATAAAAACAGCGAAGTATGAATCACACGACATCCTTTCGCATATTGAGATGCAAAACGCTCGAGGCTGCCTTATTTAAATCTATTGCTAGCGCCATTCGTTGTATCAAGGTCTATTCCACTGCTTCATCTGGTTATTATTGGTCACTCGCAACGTAATCGGAGCAAAATGGTGATAAGGAATTGATTTGTTGATGGAACTGCGAGGATTCACTAGAAAATGCAGTGATACAAGGAGTACACTGACTTAAGTAACGCATTTAAATTGTCTAATAGATAAATCTATTAGTAACAGGGACGTCTATGAACATAAATATGAGTGCACTTGCGCCATCGCAAGCGTATCACTTACTTACTCAAACTGTCATTCCCCGTCCAGTCGCGTGGGTGCTAACCGAGTCGGATAGCGAAAATTATAATCTAGCGCCGTTCTCTTATTTCACTGCGATTTCAAGCCAACCACCATTGTTGATGTTTTCGGTGGGTAACAAACCGGATGGTGAAATGAAAGATACTGTTCGTAATGTGCTAGAGACCGGGAAAATGGTCATTCATATTGCCAGTATTGAATTGGCTGAGGCTGTCACTCAGAGTGCTGCGACATTAGCACATGGTGAATCAGAAGTAGAAGCAGGCCAAATTGAATTATGTGAGATGGAAGATTTTGAACTACCTCGCGTAAAAGGATGTTCAATTGCCTTCGGCTGTAAACTTTATGAAATAAAAGAGGTTGGTGACGCTCCCCAACATTTAGTCTTTGCGGAAATTGAACAAGTGTATATCGATCCGCAAATGATCGCAGAGCGAAATGATCGTTTAGAAATTGACGCTATGAGTGTAAATCCACTTTGTCGCCTTGGTGGCACAAAGTACGCGATGTTAGAAAAAACATTTTCTGTAGCTAGACCGAGTTAAGTAGTCCCGAATTATGTTAGATAAATCTCATTCAGATGCCATTTGGCAGCAAATCAACCATAAAACCAAACCACTTGGCGCGCTAGGCAAGTTGGAACAGGTTGCTCATAAATTGGCCTTGATTCAAGGGCAAGGAAAGAGTGACCCTGTCACTAAAATTAAAGTAAAAAAACCGACTGTTATCGTATTTGCAGCCGATCACGGAATTGCGCGAGAAGGGGTCAGCATTGCCCCTCAAGAAGTCACCCAGCAAATGGTTAATAACTTTCTTGCTGGTGGGGCGGCAGTTAACTGTTTTTGCCGAGCTAATGATGTTGAATTATTAGTGGTTGATGCCGGCATGCTAGAGCCGATTAAGAGCGATTCGCCGCTATTAATTGTCCAGCGTCTGGGAACCTCAACTGAAAACTTTGCACAGAAACCAGCGATGACTAAAGAGCAGGTCGAGCAAGGTTTGGATTTCGGTGAAAAGATCGTAAAACAAGTGGTTGATTCTGGTTCCAACCTAATCATGTTTGGTGAAATGGGTATTGGTAACACGAGCAGTGCTGCCGCAATTCTAGCTGCTTTGTCTCGTCGCAGTGTTGAAAAATGCGTTGGCTTGGGAACGGGGATCAATGACCAGCAATTGCGTAAAAAACGTCAGTTGGTGCAGTTGGGCGTTAACCGTTGCCGAGGTCAAAATGTTCAAGAGATCTTACGCCAAGTTGGTGGCTTTGAAATTGCTCAGATGGTGGGAGCATTTTTAGCGGCAGAGAAATATAACACTCCGGTGATTGTGGATGGATTCATTGCGACAGCCGCCGCTTATGTCGCGGCGAAAATCAATCCAGCGTGCCGTGAATACATGCTTTTTGCACACCAGTCCCATGAGTCTGGACACAAATTTATGCTGCAAGAGCTTGCTGCCACAGCGTTATTTGACCTATCGCTTCGCTTAGGAGAAGGGACTGGTTCAGTACTGGCTGTTCCGCTGATTCGTTCTGCTGCTGAGTTTTACAACCACATGGCCAGTTTTGATCAAGCTGGAGTTGAGATGTAATGCGTAAAAGCGCGCACAACCAACTCCAGCTGTTTTGGCTGGCGTTGGGTTTCTTTTCTCGTTTACCTATTCCCAACAACACACCTTATTCAGAACAACGTATGAATCAAGCCGGACGCTACTTCGGCTTGGTAGGGGTGTTATTGGGCTTAATTTGTGGTGTGGTGTATTCTCTTTTCGCGATGATTTGGCCGGTTAATGTAGCGGTGATACTGACCATGGCGATCAGCTTACTGCTAACCGGGGCGTTTCACGAAGATGGCTTAACCGATATGGCCGACGGCATTGGTGGTGGCATGACGTTAGAGCGCCGCTTAACCATTATGAAAGATAGCCGAATTGGCACATATGGCGCAGCGACTCTTGTTATGGCGTTGTTGGCGAAGTTTGTGTTACTAAACGAACTGGCTGTTACGGCGGACTTATTGGTGATTATTGTCGTCGCTTATACGCTTAGTCGCTGCGTGGCGGCATCCCTGATTTATGATATGCCTTACGTCGCGGATCTTGATAGTAGCAAAAGCAAACCGTTAGCCAATAGACAAAGTAAAGTGGACTTAGCGATTTTGATCGCTACCGGCGTATTGAGTAGCTTGTTGTTACCACTTGGTTTGGCTGCGCTGTTGCTTGTTTCTGCGGTCGTCTTTCGTCATATATTTAAAGCATGGCTTATCAAACGTATTGGCGGTTTTACCGGCGATTGTTTGGGCGCTGCGCAACAATTGATGGAACTGCTAAGCTATCTACTAATTCTTGCTTGGTTTACCCATACAATATGAGTCTTCATTTAATCTTAGGTGGCGCTCGATCGGGCAAATCGAGTTATGCTGAATCTTGTGTTTTAGCTGATGCAAAACACCGTCGTCACTATGTCGCCACCGCAACCAAAACAGACCAAGAGATGTCGCAACGAATCGCTCATCATCAAGCAAGACGTGACGAGTCGTGGCAGTTACACGAGTGTCCAATCGCGGTTGCTGACTTGCTCTCGAACTTTACATCGCAAGATATTGTGTTGATTGATTGCCTTACTTTGTGGATGAGTAACATCATCTTTGAGCATGGCGAAACGGCAGAGGAAGTGGCGATCACTCAGCATGTAACCCAATTGGTGAGCGCTTTACGCAATAGTCCTGCGACAATTCTTTTGGTTTCAAATGAAGTTGGCCTAGGGATTATCCCAATGGGCGAAGTTACCCGTTTGTTTGTTGATCATGCCGGATGGATGAACCAAGCGATCGCCAAAGTGGCCGATAAGGTTACCTTTGTTGCGGCGGGCTTACCGATGACACTGAAAGGCTAGCACAATGAACAGCGTCAATATCTACTTACTGCGACATGGTAAAACGCTTGGCGAAGCCGCGCTCAACGGCCATACCGATGTGTTGGTGGCAAGTTCAGTGCAGCAATCTATCTGTAGCGGTTTACTTAAAATAAATCTACCGTTTGAACATGTCGTTAGCTCGCCGCTGCGCCGCTGCCGAGACTTAGCTATGCGTTTAGTGGTTGAGAAGCCTTGTTTGAGCCTGCAAGTCAGCCCTGAGTTTCAAGAGATGAATTTCGGCCAGTTTGATGGTGTGCCGTTTGACCAGCTTAGTCAGCAATGGCCAATGCTGGAGCAGTTCTGGCAAGATCCGTTTCGCTACCCATTACCTAATTCAGAGTCGATTGATGCGTTTTATCAACGCATCTCGGAAGGGTGGCAAGCGTTGACGCAGAGCGCCGAAAAAGACACTTTATTAATTGCCCATGGTGGCACAATTAGAATGATTTTGGCCTATACGCTAGGCTTGGATTGGCGCAATCCAACATTATTTTCAACGCTACAGATCGCCAATCAATCGATTTCGCATATAAAAATTACCCACGCAGATAAAATCTACGTTCAAATTTGTTCGGTCGGTACACCGCTCTCTGGGTTATCGCACGCTTAAAGGAAAGAATTATGACTGCACCAAGTTGGAATTTATCCATCGCTTATCAAGATTTAAATGATGCTAAGATCACACAAGATATTGAGCTGATTCAGCAGTGTATTCAAGTTCTCAATCAACACGTTGATCGTCGCGATTTAACGGCAGTGATGCAAAATGCGATTCAAACCAGAGAAGCGGCGGGTAAACTTCTCGCCACGATCAACACCTTTGCTCAGTGCCACGCTTCAATAGACGCTGTCAATCCAGAAGCTAAATCATTGATTGGCAAGTTAGCGAAACTCAGCTCGCAGCTATCGCAGGCGTATACGCCTTATCAAGATACTTTAGCGAGTGCACCTCTAGAATATATTCAAGAAGTGCTCGATCACGATAGTGGTGATGTGTATGGCCAAGCGTTTATGATTGCCTGTGATAGAAAAGTGGCGGATACCAAACTCAGTGTGGTTGAAGAACAACTGTTAGCGGCCATGCAAGTGGATGGCAGAGATGCTTGGGGGCGCATGTACGACAATATTACCGGCGCACTGCAAATTACCCTTGCAGATGGATCGACACTGGGCTTTTCGCAAGCGGCAAGTTTACTCTATGGTACCGATTTTGAGCGCCAAGAATCTGCATGGCGCGGTATTCAACAAGCAATGGCAACCCATCAAGAGAGTTTTGCTGCTATCTTAAATGCGCTCGCAGGTTGGCGTCAGAGTGAATACCAAAAACGCTCAACATTACACGACGTGCATTTTCTTGACCCTAGTTTACACCAAAGCCGCATCCTTCCAGATACGTTAGACGCCATGATGGATACGACCTTGGCGCATCGAGACATCGGGCAAAAAGCGGGACGTTTGATGGCTAAAGTCCACGGCTTAGACGAAATGAAACCGTGGAATCACATGGCGGGCATGCCGAGTTTAGATGGCAGCGCCGCGCAAACTTATACTTTTGCAGACGCGATTGATGTCATTAAACAAGCGTTCGCGGAAGTGGACCAAGAGATGGCTGATTTTGTTGAGTTGATGGTTGAGAATGGCTGGATTGACGCAGAGCCGACACCAAATCGTCGCCTAGGTGCTTATTGTACTAAGTTTGCGGCCACACGCACGCCATTAGTTTTCATTACCTGGGGTGGCAGCCGTTCCGATTTGATGACGCTGGCACATGAGTTAGGCCATGCTTTCCACAACTGGGTGATGCGCGATATGCCTTTGTGTCAAACCCGCTATCCAATGACACTGGCGGAAACAGCATCGATATTTGCGGAAAATATTGTGCGCGACTCGCTATTAGCGAAAGCCAATACTCGTGAAGAGAAGCTGGAGATGCTGTGGGAAGAGCTTTCTTCAGCTTACGCCTTGCTCGTTAATATTCCAGTGCGTTACCAGTTTGAAAAGCGCTTTTATGAGAAGCGCCAGACGGGCGAGTTGAGTGCCGAACAGTTATGTCAACTGATGGACGAAACATGGCGAGAATGGTACGGCGATTCAATGGGTGAAAGCGACCCATACTTTTGGGCGAGTAAGCTGCACTTCTCAATATCGGAAGTGAGTTTCTATAATTATCCTTATTTGTTTGGCTATCTGTTTAGCAAAGGGGTTTATGCGCAAAGAGAGAGCAAAGGCGATAACTTCTATCAAGATTATGTACAGTTACTGCGTGATACGGGCTCAATGATGGCTGAAGATGTGGTTGAACGCCACTTGGGTATGGATTTAACCCATGCTGATTTCTGGCGTCAAAGCTTGCAGATGGTGGAAGAGAAAGTCTCTCAATTTGAGGCGCTGCTCGCGCAAGGCGAGTAAACTCGCTACGGAATCCGTTCTAGATCAACAAATTGCTATTTTATCTTATGGTACTATCGTTTAGTCGAGTAAATACTCGGCTATTTTGCATAGCATTCGCTTTCTTCTCTACGTATTCCATAGGGTTACGTAGCGTGGCAATGTTTGTTTTTTCGATGAAGCACGTAATTTCTATCCATAAGTGCGATCGCAGCGACAAAACTTGCTAGAACATTTTATTAACATATCGCTGTGCAATAAAGGAGTAACGCATGACGAAGAAATTATTTCGGCAATCTTTTCTTGTTGACAGCTTAGACCTACAAAACGATGTGATTCCAGGAGAATCAGTCGTTGCTGCAGGAACTCGATTTAAACTGCATCAAAGAGGAGTGTTGGAAGTTATACCCGCTCACCTTGATCACGATAGCAAGCATGTGGTTATTTCGTGTGGTATTCACGGTGATGAAACGGCGCCGATGGAGCTAGTCGATAAGATCATTGAGGATATCGAAACCGGTTTTCAGCCGATTAAAGAGCGGTTACTTTTTATTATTGCTCATCCTGAAGCAACCAATGCTCATACAAGAAGCATTGAAACGAACCTTAACCGACTATTTGATGGCAAGCGTCACGAACCGAGCAAAGAACTGGCTATCGCAGAAATGCTCAAAGATCGGGTGAGTGTATTTTTTGCCGGTACAGAGGAAAAGCAGCGTTGGCATTTTGATTTACATTGCGCAATTCGTCAGTCGAAGCATTATACTTTCGCGGTGAGCCCGAAATCACGTCATCCTGTTCGCAGCCGAGCGTTGATGAATTTCGTCTACAGCGCACATTTAGAGGCATTGCTGTTTTCAAACGCACCATCGAGCACCTTTAGCTGGTTTAGCGCCGAAAATTTTGCGGCTCAAGCTTTGACGGTAGAGCTTGGTAGTGCGGCGAGAATTGGTGATAACGATTTGAAAAAGTTGGTTGCTTTTGATCTTGCATTACGCGATTTGATCAGTGCCAGTGAAGCAGAGCATTTACCTCGTAAACCAGTGATGTATCGTGTCAGTCGTACCATTGTCCGCATTCATGATGATTTTGATTTCTTGTTTGGTGATGATGTTGAAAACTTTACTAGCTTTAAACATGGCGAAGTGTTTGGTCATGATGGCCAGAAACCATTGATGGCGAAAAACGAAGAAGAAGCGATTGTTTTTCCTAATCGACATGTTGAAATCGGTCAGCGAGCTGCGTTAATGATCTGTCCAGTTCAAGTTCGCTATGAAGATGGACAAATCGTCTACGATTAGTCGCGCTGTTTCTAAAATTTCTTTCTATTTAAATGGCTTAACGGTATCGTTAGGCCATTATTTTTTTCTCCATTTTTACATTCGAAACGGATAAGCGCCTCTTTACTTTATGGATTTTACTCAACTTCTAGCTCGTAAACATAAACGGTGGCAACGCACTATAGGCTGGGTGGTTTTCATACTTATTGCCATTAGTTGTCTCTATCTTATGGTGGGAGAGCTGTTTATCAATCCTCTGACGCCCTTGTCATCTCTTGAACAGCAGTTAATCAGTCAACTCCGTTTGCCAAGGCTTCTTGCCGCACTTGCGATTGGCGCTTCTTTAGCGGTTTCTGGCGCAGTACTGCAAGTGCTGTTAGGCAACGTATTGGCCGAGCCAGGAGTTCTTGGAATATCCGGCGGGGCGAGTGTCATGATGGTGCTGTTGCTGTTCTTTTTACCCGCGTTAGCTACCCCGATCGGTTTTATGCTCGCTGCAATTATGGGGGCATTAGCCTTTACCTTGCTATTGGTCATCATGACAAGAGCTCTACGATTAACCACAACACGTTTGTTGTTGGTTGGGGTTGCTTTGGGGATATTATCGGGTGCAGTCGTTACATGGGCCTTCTATTTTAGTGATGATTTAAGTCTCAGAATTTTGATGTATTGGTTAATGGGCAGCATCGGCGGAACCAGCTGGTATCAACACGTATTGACCTTGGTGATGATCCCCGTGCTGGTTTGGTTGTGCAGTAGAGGGGCATTGCTCGATAAATTAATGATGGGCGAAACTCATGCTAAGCAACTTGGCATCGATGTTGAGAGTATGCGCTGGAAATTAATTCTGGCTGTTTCGATCTTGGTGGGGTGTACCGTTGCTCTTGGTGGAGTCATCAGCTTTGTGGGCCTAGTGGTACCGCATTTATTGCGTCTCGCTTTGGGCAGTGAGAACCGTTATTTATTACCAATCTCAGCATTAACGGGTGCGTTGCTGGTGGTGTTTGCTGATTTGATTGCGCGTACCGCAATCAGCTCAGGAGAATTACCACTTGGCGTGGTCACCACCTCAATTGGTGCGCCGATCTTTATTTGGATGCTGGTGAAAAATCATGATTCTCGTTAATTCGCTTAGTGTTGGCTCACGCTTGTTACCATTGTCGTTTGAAGCTCAAGCAGGAGACATTGTCCATGTTATTGGGCCCAATGGCAGTGGCAAAAGCACTCTACTGGCCGCGGTGTCTGGTTTATTGGAGTCCAATGGCGAAACGCAGATTGCTGATCTTACGATTAATCAAGCTTCAATTTCCCAATTGGCAGATTATCGCGCATTTTTGAGCCAATCAGATCGTCCGGCATTCAATTTAGAAGTTGCTCACTATTTGTCGTTGTCGATTCCTGCCCACGCTAAGTTCAAGGTGAGTGAAATTGAACAGGCTGTGATCGAATTAGCTGGGATACTGCAACTGCAAGACAAGCTTCATCGTAGTATTCATCAACTTTCGGGTGGGGAATGGCAACGCGTTCGGTTGTGCGCCATCTGTTTACAAATTTGGCCGTCCTTAAATCCATTTGCTAAAGTGCTGATCTTAGATGAGCCTGCAGCACCGCTCGATATTGGCCAAGAAGCCCTGTTGTACCAATTGATTGACCGAGTCGCCGCAATGGGATTGACGGTATTGATGTCAAACCATGATCTCAATCGAACGTTAAAACATGCCGATAAAGCTTTGTTGTTAGAGAAAGGGGTGATGAAGGCATTTGGTGAGGTTTCGGAGGTACTTGAGCCTGAACGACTGTCGAGCGTATTTAACACTCGTGTAGAACGCATTGAATTAAAAGATAAAAGTATTCTATTGTTTGATTAAATGGGTGAGTTGGCTTCGTATTAAATCTTTTCGCGATTAATCAGTCTCAGCTTAAATCTAAGCGATACTCAATACAATCAAGCGCTTTGCCTTGCACTTCAGTGAAGCTTGCTAAGCGATGGTAAGGTTTGAAACCTTGCGAAGTGAGCACTTTCTGCGATGCGATATTGGATACCGAAGCTAGAGCAACCAAACGTTTCAGTTTGAGCACTTTCGCTTGTTCGATCATCAACTTCACGCCTTTTTTCGCTAAGCCTTTTTTTACCCACGCTTTACCGAGCCGATAACCTAAAAAGGCTTTGTCTTGTTGAATATTAGCCAGATTAACCCGTCCAACAAGATTATTATGGCGATCGAGTAATAAGGTCGAATAGGCTTTGTTGAGTGTTTGATCGAGTAATAATTCGGCGATGTGGGTTTGCACGCCAACTAAGGAATAGAAATCTTCTTCTCGTGGTGTGATGTGCTGTTCAAACCAACCACGATTTTTTTGCTCGAACGCCAGTAATGTCGGAGCATGCTCCATTGCAAGAGGGATGAGTTTCACCACTAAATCCTTTTGGCTGAGTGATCCATTTTCTGTTTATTGCTTTGGCACTTAAAAATAAAGCCACCCGAGGGTAGCTTTAGTTTATCTTTTACTTTGTCAGTTGCGCGAGGTCAGCAGGACGGTAGTATACCGATTTTAGCACCTTACCTTGGCGAATGGTTTTTGCTTCAGAAACGAAATCTTCCGCACACTTAGCGATAATGTAATCACCTTTAGTCACGGCCATTAGCTTAATGCCTTGCTCTGCGTAAAACGCTTCTGTTTCTGCGTACTCTTTTTCGTTACGGCACACTTTGCTCATGTTGCTTGAGTGCACTTCATCCCAACAAGGAAGGAACTCGATACCGCGGTTGACTGCGACATTGAGCAGCAGGTCAATTAGGTAGCTGATCGCTAGATTATCTTCTACTTTATCGTTACCAAGGTGAACAAGACGGCCCATTAAAACGTAAACGCTGTCGATGATCGCATCGGCTTGTTCTGTCTTGTTATCGGCTTCAGCAAGTTCGGTTAACTCTTCGATTGCCAGTGAAGTATGCAGAGTGTCGGCTTTAGCGTCTAAGCTTTGTGGCGCAGCAACGGGTAGGTCGAAAGTGCTACGGAATTCGTTAATATCACGGTAAAGGTGATCGAAAATTTCTTGAGTCAGTTTTGATAAATACATGCGCTTAAATCCGGCAATAACAAATATCGCGCAATATTAGCAAACGCGTGCTCTCCTCGCCATGGTTCGAGGTGAATTAGCCAATTGATCGAGTAAGAAATCACACATTCGTCAGCACCAAGAGTAGATGCTGACGATAGAGAAGGGGTTAACTAAATAGGTAAGGGAATAATTGTCTGCGCTCGGTGTCTGACAACGCGCCGACTCGGGCTATATTGGTTTCTGGGATTGCTTCAGGATCTGGATAGTGTTTTAGCACCTTGGCCATACTCTCTTCACGAATTAAGTGGAAAACAGGCGCTGGTGAACGGTTGGTTAGATTAGAGTCGTCATCTGGCTCACAATCGGCAAAACAGTAATCTGGATGGAAAGTCGCGACTTGGAAAATGCCGTCCCAACCTTGTTGGCGAATCAATCCTTCAACCCAATCAATAAACAAGTTGTAGTCCCAAAAATCCGCTAACATGTTAGGTACTGCGACTAACGTGGTTTCAAGTTCGGCCACAGGTGTATGATCAAGTCTCAGTAGTTGATTGAAAATATCTTCCAACAGAGCTTCATCGCTGGTTGCTTGGCTAACAAAAATTTCAATTTGCTTGTTGCGTTGTGGTTTTGCTGCAAATGGGCAAAGATTGAGTCCAATAACGACATCGTTGAGCCATTGATTGACCTGTAGGGCAATGTCTGGCTGTTGAGTTGAGTGTGGGCAATTCATGCTGCTTCCTGATATTTGCATGCCTATTGGTATTATTGTGGCATGAGGCTATTTTTACCGAGTAATGATATCAGATTTCGTTAATTGGGTTTTAGGTTTTACTTGCAGACGCAAGCAGAGCCAAAAGATAGCGAGGTAGAGTAGGCTCCCCGCAACGATTACGCCCCCCCAACCACCGTGTTGCCAGCAATAGATGAGATAAAATCCGCCTAAACTTCCGCCAATGTAATAGTGGACTAAATAAAGCGCAGTGGCGGTGGCTTTAGCACGCTTCGCTTTTTGGCTTACCCAGGCATAAGCCAGTGTATGCGTAAAAAACGCCCCGAAACTGATCAAAAGTAATCCTAAAATCATCCAGATAAGTGTATCGAAATAGGCGATCAACATTCCGGCCAAACTGATGCTCGTTCCAACTAACATACCTTGAACTTCGCTATAGTGACGGTTCCAACTTGCGGTCAACTTGGAGCTTAATGTCCCTGCGAGGTAGCATAAGAATATCATTGACGCGATACCAATTGGCAGTTGGTGCGGGGGAGCGACTAAGCGAAAAGACATCACAGAATATAGATTGACGAACAGGGCGAAATTTAAGCCACCAATTAACATCGCAAGCCAAATGGTGCGGTTATTTAGATGAGAAAGTAGAGCACGGTTGTGATAACGGAGCATGCCTTTTTGCGCCTTAAAATGGCGCTGACGTGGTAAAAGCCATACCAGTAGCAACGCCCCAATCAAGGTAATGATCGCCATTACCCACACTGCAGATTGCCAGCCAAGGTGCTCCGTTAACATTCCGCCGAGTATGCGGCCACTGATCCCGCCTAACGAATTTGCTGCGATATAAGTGCCAATGGCCTGACTAAAGGCTTTGGCACTTAATTCTTCCACCATGTATGCCACCGCAACAGAAGCAAATGCTGCCAGCGCACAGCCCATTGCAGCGCGAAGGAGTACTAGGCCAATGAGGGAGTCACAAAAAAGCATCGCTAGGCTAATAATAGGTAAAGCGAGTAAGCCAAATAGCATGACATTGCGACGCCCAAATCGTTCAGAGCTAACAGCCCATGGCACCAGCGAAATCGAGAGTGCTAGCGTTGCGCTCGCAAATATCCAATTTACTTGTGTTTCGGATACAGCGAAGTGATTCGCCATGTACGGCAGCATTGGCTGAAATAGATAAAGATTACAGAAAACCAAAAATGAGCCAAGCGCAAGGCTTAGTGTAACTCTATGGTATTGAGGAGTGCGAGATTCGATCATAAGTCCATCTGATTTTCTAAGTGATTGTGATCAAATTATCAGCGCAAGCTAAATAAATAAAATATATTAATATTATCAGTGCAATATATTTTAGATCTTATGAATTCAAAACATCTGCTTCATTTTGTTACGGTAGCCGAGTTTGGTCACTTTACTCAAGCGGCCAAGGCGCTCCATATCGCTCAACCTGCGTTAAGTATTTCAATCAAAAAATTTGAGCAACAACTAGGTATTGTTCTATTCCGCCGTGATGAACGTAAGGTTGAATTGACCGATGAAGGCTTGGTTCTTTTTGAGCACGCGAAGCGGGTTTTACAACAAATTGAAGATGCTAAGTTAGCGATGGATGAACTGAAAGGTTTAGAAAAAGGAGAGGTGCGCTTGGGGGCGCCAAGCATGATGGGGTCTTATTTTTTCCCCCAAGTATTGATGGCATTTAAAAGTCGCTACCCAAACCTCAAATTAGTGCTGATTGATGCTGGTACAAGTTCGATCCGACAAATGCTCCTTGACGGTGAGCTGGATATTGGTGTTATCAATCAAGATAACGTGCCTGAGGATTTGGAAACCGACCATTTGTTACGTTCAGAAATGGTCGCGGTTGTGGGGCGTGACCATCCGTTTGCTAGTTACACATCACTCGGTTTTGATGATTTTTTTCAGCAAGATTTGGTCATGTTTAAAGATGGTTATTTTCACCGTGATTATATTGAAGCGAAAGCACGTCAACACAATCATCAACTGCAATGTGCGTTTGAGACGAATTTACTACCGCTAATATTAAGTATTGTTAGGCGGGAATTTGCCATTACGGCATTACTTGAGTTGGTCACGCAACATGAACCTGATGTTGTGGGGATTCCATTTGAACAACCAGTGATTCTCGATCTTGCCTTAGCATGGCGTAAAGACGGATATCTATCGATTGCTGACCGTACTTTCATCGACTTTGTAAAAAGCTTTCCTGCCGCAAGGTGAGACTAAGAGAGCGTAATAAAAAAGAGCCCCTAAGGGCTCTTCAGAATATTGTTATTTATTATCAAATATTCAGTGGGTTAGCCCATAAACTTTGATACAAAGTTACCGATATTCGTTACGCTCGATGCGGCCATGACGACAACAATAGTGACACCGATTGCGGTTAGGTACATTGGGTGTTTGTACTCACCGATGATGTCTTTGCGGCGAGTTGCCGCCAGCACCATTCCCAACACGATAGGTAGGATGATGCTATTAACTAGGCCAGCAAGCATCAGCAGTAGAATTGGCATATTCATGGTTACTGTGCCAAGGCTCGTCACCAAGATAAAGGCTACGCACCACGCTTTTTCATTGCGAGCAACGGTAGGGAACAGGGTTTTGATCAGTGAGATTGCCATGTAAGAGTTACCCACTACCGAGGTAATTGATGCCACGAACAATACTAAACCAAAGATGAAGTAACCTGTTTCACCAGCGCCTTGACGGAAAGCGTCAGCGGCTGGGTTTGAGCTATCTAGCACCGCACCTGCTGAGATAACGCCAAATACTGCTAAGAACAGAAGAATTCGAATGACGACTGCGATTGAAATACCTGCCCACGCAGCAGTTTTGATTGAAGGGATGTTTTCTTTACCTTGCAGGCCAATGTCAACAAGACGTTGAGCGCCTGTATAGTAACCACCAACAGCGCCACCAACGATGGTTAACGTTGGTAGCAGTAGGCTACCAAAATCAGAAGGCATGACAGCCGCAGTTAAAGTTTCACCCATTGGAGGTAAACTGGTCATGGCGACGTAGGCGATAAGCACAATCATAAACAAGCCAAGGTAGCGAGCCATCTGATCCATGCGTTTAGAAGCGTTATGCACCACAAAAAGTAGGCTACCGACTAAACCTGTAAACAGCGCACCCCATGTAGTATCTATGCCAGTCAGCACATTGATACCTAATGCCGCACCACTAACGTTACCGAAGTTGAATGCCACCGCACCAAGTGCAAGTAGGATACCGACCACATAACCCATGCCTGGAGCAACTTTATTCGCGATATCTTGGATGCGCAGACCAGAAACACCGACAATGCGCCACAAGTTCATCACGATGCCGAAGGTGATAAACATCGAAGCGAAAACAGGGAAGGCCATGTCGACTTTGTAGATATTGGTGAATACTGCAGTTTGCGTAAGAAAGCCCGGGCCGACAGAAGTCGTTGCCATTAAGAATGCTACGCTAAGAATTGCTTTAGATTGCCAAGATGTTTGGCTTTGGGTTGACGCTGGAGCTGAGGTAGTTTGTGTAGTCATGCCGAATCTCAAATTTGTTGTCTCTCTACTTTAAAAAAATAGAAAGACAACTGACCGAGATCAGCTGAATCTGTGCGAGTAATGCTTTGTAAAACAAGTAATTTTCGGAAACCCTTTACTTGCTGGCGGCGGATATTAAAGACCTAAGTCACACTTGTCAACAGTTGTTTTTATTTTAGCGAGTATTAATTCAAATTCGAGTTTTAAGCTGATTGGGTTGAGCCGCTTAACCGGTTTGCGCCACTGGTTAGCTGGCTAATGAGCTCCCTCTTCATGAGCCTGCTAGCGCTTATCAATTCGTGAAGCGAGTCGCTAATGCACCGCTCATTACTGGCCGAAGAACAGTGGAGAATGTATCAAGATTGAAAAGTTAAACTGGATAATCAAAGATCAATTTACTAGCTATCCCATCTAACAAGGAGTTTATATGCCAAGAGCATTCGATATTATCGGCGCGCCCTTTAATCAACTTGGTTGTTATCAAACTACGGATAACACGGTTGATGGGTTGCGACGATTGAGCGAGCGCTCGTGGACTGGTCTAACGGAATGGATCGCCGTACGAAATCAGCGTTGGGGGGCAGATATTAACGACTGTGGCGATGTTCAACCGACGCAAAAAGTGTTTGATTTGATCGCACAAGAGCAAAAAGAATCTGCCCTTACAGACTATTGCGAAGCACTGAAAACGACGGTGTTTGAATCTTATCAAAACCAGAGGGTGCCGATTACAATTGGTGGCGATCACTCTATTGCCGTAGCAACGATTCAAGCGACATTAGATTATTATCAGAAGCGGCAGGGAAAGCGAGTTGCGGTGATCTGGGTGGATGCTCACGCCGATTGCAATAATAGCCTTGCTAGTAATCTGCATAGTAAGCCTTTGGCGTTATTGATGGACCAATACCCTCATAATAACTGGCACGTAGAACCCGAATTGGTACCCGATCCGAGTGATGTGTACTACGTGGCGGTACGTGATTTGATGCCTAACGAGCACCAACTTATGCAGCGCTATGATATGGTCAATTTTGACATGACGATAATTGAATCACATGGCATTGACGGGGTACTAAAACAGTTACTTGAGAAGGTTGAGCAACAGTATGACTGTGTCTATTTGTCGTTTGATTATGATGCGTTAGACGGTAGTTTATTTCGAGCCTGTGCTACGCCGAATGTCGGTGGTTTGAGTGCGCGAGAAGCGTTACATTTGGTCTTCGGAATTGCACAACACCCGAAGTTTGTCGGGGCGGATTTTGTCGAATACTTACCAGAAAAAGAGAGTGAAGAGATGTCAAAAGAGCTGATGATTAAGCTAATTGATGCGGTGTGGGGATTTAGAACTTAGGTAGCGAGTTGTTTTAACTAAACGAAAAAAGGGGTGGAAATTCCCCCCCCTTTGACTCTCTGAAATAGTGATTAACTCTGATACATTTTCTCAAAGTTTTTCTGATTCCAGCCAACCATCACTTGGTCACCAATTTTAAGCACGGGGATCGAACGAGCACCCATGGCTTGCAGCTCTTTACGTCCACGTTGCATTTTAATGCACCTCTCGAAAGGTCGGAAAAAAGTTTTTCAATTTTTCCCAACTTGGACGATTAAGCGGTAGAGGTGCGAAAAATGATAGCAGATACGTTACAACGAGTGTCCACTAAGCGACAGACTACAGATGAAAAAACAGGCTTAGATCGCCAAGACCAAAATATTTCAAACTGGCTCAAACAAAACCCAACCTACCAACAGCGACAGCAAATAATTCTTAAAGGGCAATCTGCCTATAAAGGAGCACACTTAAAAGGTGAATTTGGTTCGTATCTTGAGAAGTTACGCAAAGACGCTATTACCCCGCCTGATGTACTTATAGTAGACGACTTTAGTCGCTTGTCTCGCTTGCCATTAGATATAGGGCAAGATCTAGTGAAAGAACTAGCCCGACTAGGGATCACGATTGTGACTGCGTCGGATGGTCAAAAATACGAACCTGAGAGCCAAAAATCTCTAATTGGTCAGTTGCCTATTTTGATTCGATTAGAACAAGCGCACGCCGAATCAGAACGTAAGTCAAATATGATCAGAGCAGCCAAGAAGCAACGCAGAGACAAAGCGTTGCAAGAAGAGGGCGGTATTCTCAATTTCGGTAATACACCTAAATGGCTAAAAATAGAAGATAAGAAATACCTATTAATTCCTCACAGAGCAGATGCGATAAAACTGATTTTTGAACTAGTGCTTTCTGGTATGTCAAAAGGCGGCGTGGCTCGTGAACTCAACAAGAAAAGGTCAATGGTTGGGATCGTTGGGGTAATGACACTATTGGTAAAGTGGACTCTTACCAAGTTTCTAGTAATTATCTCATCTAA
>NZ_AFWF01000206.1 GCF_000222605.1 Vibrio ichthyoenteri ATCC 700023
AAGCCTTTTGCGTGGGCGCGTATTTAATTTGTGGGCAATTTCATTGCAAAGCTTCTGTGTTACATGTGACATAGAAGTTCGTTTTGGTAAATACTGACGTATTAATCCATTGGTATTTTCATTGGTGCCTCTTTCCCATGAATGATATGGGTTTGCAAAGTAAAACAAGCAGTTATGAAACCTTTCTAGTTGTGCGTATTGGTGAAATTCAGTGCCGTTATCAGCTGTAATTGTCTTAAAAGGTAAATCGGAACGGGTCATGATTTTGCTCATTCTCACATTAAGTGATCTCGTCGTTCGGTCGTCTAATTGGCCAATAAAAGTGTAGCCAGTCATTCTGTCCACCAAAGTGACAATACAGT
>NZ_AFWF01000205.1 GCF_000222605.1 Vibrio ichthyoenteri ATCC 700023
TAATTCGGAAAGCTGTCTTTGTGTTCTCGTTACACATTCAATCGTTCTTGCATTGAGTCCTACAAAACCCCTTGGGTGTTGTATGGTTAAGCCTCACGGGCAATTAGTACAGGTTAGCTCAACGCCTCACAGCGCTTACACACCCTGCCTATCAACGTTCTAGTCTCGAACAACCCTTTAGGGCACTTAAAGTGCCAGGGAAAACTCATCTCAAGGCTCGCTTCCCGCTTAGATGCTTTCAGCGGTTATCGATTCCGAACTTAGCTACCGGGCAATGCCATTGGCATGACAACCCGAACACCAGAGGTTCGTCCACTCCGGTCCTCTCGTACTAGGAGCAGCCCCTTTCAATTTTCCAACGCCCACGGCAGATAGGGACCGAACTGTCTCACGACGTTCTAAACCCAGCTCGCGTACCACTTTAAATGGCGAACAGCCATACCCTTGGGACCGACTTCAGCCCCAGGATGTGATGAGCCGACATCGAGGTGCCAAACACCGCCGTCGATATGAACTCTTGGGCGGTATCAGCCTGTTATCCCCGGAGTACCTTTTATCCGTTGAGCGATGGCCCTTCCATACAGAACCACCGGATCACTATGACCTACTTTCGTACCTGCTCGAACCGTCATTCTCGCAGTTAAGCGGGCTTATGCCATTGCACTAACCACACGATGTCCAACCGTGTTTAGCCCACCTTCGTGCTCCTCCGTTACTCTTTGGGAGGAGACCGCCCCAGTCAAACTACCCACCAGGCACTGTCCGTAATCCCGATAAGGGACCAACGTTAGAACATCAAGCATACAAGGGTGGTATTTCAAGATTGCCTCCACACATACTGGCGTACGTGCTTCAAAGGCTCCCACCTATCCTACACATGTAGGGTCAATGTTCAGTGCCAAGCTGTAGTAAAGGTTCACGGGGTCTTTCCGTCTAGCCGCGGGTACACTGCATCTTCACAGCGATTTCAATTTCACTGAGTCTCGGGTGGAGACAGCGTGGCCATCATTACGCCATTCGTGCAGGTCGGAACTTACCCGACAAGGAATTTCGCTACCTTAGGACCGTTATAGTTACGGCCGCCGTTTACCGGGGCTTCGATCAAGAGCTTCGACCGAAGTCTAACCCCATCAATTAACCTTCCGGCACCGGGCAGGCGTCACACCGTATACGTCATCTTACGATTTTGCACAGTGCTGTGTTTTTAATAAACAGTTGCAGCCACCTGGTATCTGCGACTCCCAATAGCTCCATCCGCGAGGGACTTCACCGTCGAGAGCGTACCTTCTCCCGAAGTTACGGTACCATTTTGCCTAGTTCCTTCACCCGAGTTCTCTCAAGCGCCTTGGTATTCTCTACCCGACCACCTGTGTCGGTTTGGGGTACGATTTCTTATAATCTGAAGCTTAGAGGCTTTTCCTGGAAGCATGGCATCAATGACTTCACTACCGTAGTAGCTCGACATCGTATCTCAGCGTTAACAAGAGTCCGGATTTACCTAAACTCTCCGCCTACGTACTTGAACCTGGACAACCGTCGCCAGGCCCACCTAGCCTTCTCCGTCCCCCCATCGCAATTATAAGAAGTACGGGAATATTAACCCGTTTCCCATCGACTACGCCTTTCGGCCTCGCCTTAGGGGTCGACTTACCCTGCCCCGATTAACGTTGGACAGGAACCCTTGGTCTTCCGGCGAGGAGGTTTTTCACCCCCTTTATCGTTACTCATGTCAGCATTCGCACTTCTGATACGTCCAGCATGCCTTACAGCACACCTTCAACCGCTTACAGAACGCTCCCCTACCCAATGAAGTAAACTTCATTGCCGCAGCTTCGGTTTATTACTTAGCCCCGTTACATCTTCCGCGCAGGCCGACTCGACTAGTGAGCTATTACGCTTTCTTTAAATGATGGCTGCTTCTAAGCCAACATCCTAGCTGTCTAAGCCTTCCCACATCGTTTCCCACTTAGTAATAATTTGGGACCTTAGCTGGCGGTCTGGGTTGTTTCCCTCTCCACGACGGACGTTAGCACCCGCCGTGTGTCTCCCGGATAGTACTTACTGGTATTCGGAGTTTGCAAAGGGTTGGTAAGTCGGGATGACCCCCTAGCCTTAACAGTGCTCTACCCCCAGTAGTATTCGTCCGAGGCGCTACCTAAATAGCTTTCGGGGAGAACCAGCTATCTCCAGGTTTGATTGGCCTTTCACCCCTAGCCACAAGTCATCCGCTAATTTTTCAACATTAGTCGGTTCGGTCCTCCAATTGATGTTACTCAATCTTCAACCTGCCCATGGCTAGATCACCTGGTTTCGGGTCTAATTCTAGCAACTATACGCCCAGTTAAGACTCGGTTTCCCTACGGCTCCCCTAGATGGTTAACCTTGCTACTAAAATTAAGTCGCTGACCCATTATACAAAAGGTACGCAGTCACAGGACGCAATGCCTGCTCCTACTGCTTGTACGTACACGGTTTCAGGTTCTATTTCACTCCCCTCACAGGGGTTCTTTTCGCCTTTCCCTCACGGTACTGGTTCACTATCGGTCAGTCAGTAGTATTTAGCCTTGGAGGATGGTCCCCCCATATTCAGACAGGATAACACGTGTCCCGCCCTACTCGTTTTCACTTAATATGCGTTGCCGGTTACGGGGCTATCACCCTGTATCGCACAACTTTCCAGAAGTTTCACCTGACGCATAAAACGCTTAAGGGCTAATCCAATTTCGCTCGCCGCTACTTTCGGAATCTCGGTTGATTTCTTTTCCTCGGGGTACTTAGATGTTTCAGTTCCCCCGGTTCGCCTCATTAACCTATGTATTCAGTTAATGATACGTGCTTATGCACGTGGGTTTCCCCATTCAGAAATCCCAGACTCAAATGGTTGTTACTACCTAATCTGGGCTTATCGCAAGTTACTACGTCTTTCATCGCCTCTGACTGCCAAGGCATCCACCGTGTACGCTTAGTCACTTAACCATACAACCCGAAGGAGTTTCGTTAAACAACCAAGTTGTCTCTCTATTTTATGAGTGAGAGACGTTCGATTTTGCCGGACTCAATTTCGAATAATCATCATAAATGATGATATTGCCAAGAACACTTGAATGTGTTTTTTGGTGTTTACCAT
>NZ_AFWF01000204.1 GCF_000222605.1 Vibrio ichthyoenteri ATCC 700023
GACATATAACAAAGCGTTCAAGACGGATTCTCAACGCTTGGCAATTTCAGTTCGGGTCAGCTTTAGTGCTAAATGTGGTAAGGTTTAGGGTAGGGTGGCCGCGTTGTTCACCACTTAATGCGGCGTTATAACTCATTCAAGTTTCGAGGAATTTAAATATGACATACCAATATGTCAAAGGTCGTATTGATATACCGAGGTTTCTAAGCGATACTTCTATGCGCGATCGAACCCCAATCAAAACCCTTGGTCATGGACATAACTTGAACGCTTTGCACGATGAATTATAAGCATCTGTAGAGCATCGAACTCGTTTTGGCAAAGAATGGATTTTTGCTACGAACTCCCTCGAAGAGGCCGATATGGGCCACTTCGAGTATGCAGGACTTGGATTAGTAGTGCCTGAAGTGATATCACCTCAAACAGAGCATTATTAGAGGCGTATGTTTTAACTAAGCTTCGAGTTCTCTTCGAACAATATCTGCGCCTGTGCTTAAAGCGTTGAGCTTGGCGGTTGCGATAGTGCGAGGAAGGGGAGCCATACCGCAATTGGTACATGGGTAAAGTTTATCTGCGTCGACAAACTCAAGGGCTTTACGCAGTGTATTAGCGACCTCTTCAGGTGTTTCTATGATGCTAGATGCGACATCTATGGCCCCAACCATCACTTTTTTACCACGAATGAGCTCTAGTAGTTCAATCGGTACACGAGAGTTGTGGCATTCAAGAGAGATGATATCGATGTTGGATTGTTGTAGTTTAGGAAAGACCGCTTCGTACTGTCGCCACTCAGAACCGAGCGTTTTTTTCCAATCGGTATTCGCTTTGATGCCATAGCCGTAACAGATATGCACTGCGGTTTCACAGTTCAGCCCTTCAATGGCTCTTTCTAAGCAGGCGATTCCCCATTTATTGACCTCATCGAAAAATACGTTAAAAGCGGGCTCATCAAACTGGATGATGTCCACGCCAGCAGCTTCTAGCTCTTTGGCTTCTTGATTGAGGATTTTTGCAAATTCCCAAGCCAGTTTCTCACGGCTTTTATAATGTGCGTCATAGAGCGTATCGATCATCGTCATTGGACCCGGCAAAGCCCATTTGATCGGTTGTTTGGTTTGTTGACGCAAAAACTTCGCGTCTTCAACAAAAACCGACTTTATCCGCGATACTGGGCCAACAACGGTTGGTACGCTGGCGTCGTAGCGGTTGCGAATTTTGACGGTTTCACGTCGTTCAAAATCAACACCGTCTAAGTGTTCAATAAAGGTCGTGACAAAGTGCTGGCGCGTCTGTTCGCCGTCGCTGACGATATCAATCCCCGAATGCTGCTGAACTTGGAGCGACAGACGCAGAGCATCCTGTTTCCCTTGAACGAGTTCTTCATCTTGCAATTTCCATGGTGACCAGAGTGTTTCAGGTTGTGCCAGCCAAGAAGGCTTCGGTAAGCTACCTGACGTTGAAGTGGGTAATAATTTTTTCATAATAATGCTGCCAAGTTAAATGAATGCTTAAGCGAAATTCGCTGACCAATGCTCAAGTAGGACTTTGTAGGGTTTAATAAAGTGCTCTTCAGCAAATTTGCCTTGCTCAATCGCTAGTTGGCTGCGCTCTTCTCGGTCATAAACAATCTGAGTTAATGAATGATCTAAGCTTTTGAGGTTGGGCTGATAGCATTGTCCAGCCACTGCATTCGCATTGTAGATTTCTGGACGATAAATTTTTTGGAAGGTTTCCATAGTGCTGATCGTGCCAATTAGCTCTAGGTTGGTGTAATCATTGAGTAGATCACCAAAGAAATAGAAAGCCAAAGGAGCGACGCTGTTAGTGGGCATAAAGTAGCGAACCTGTAATCCCATTTTTTGGAAATATTGTTCTGTTAACGATGACTCGCTGGGTTGATATTCCACGCCTAAGACAGGGTGTTGGTTGTCTGTTCTGTAGTAGGTTTTATTATCTGAGACACTTAGAA
>NZ_AFWF01000203.1 GCF_000222605.1 Vibrio ichthyoenteri ATCC 700023
ATCAATCTGTGTGGACACTCATCGTGAGTAATCATCGTATAAGGAGGTGATCCAGCGCCAGGTTCCCCTAGCGCTACCTTGTTACGACTTCACCCCAGTCATGAACCACAAAGTGGTGAGCGTCCTCCTCGAAAGGTTAAACTACCCACTTCTTTTGCAGCCCACTCCCATGGTGTGACGGGCGGTGTGTACAAGGCCCGGGAACGTATTCACCGTGGCATTCTGATCCACGATTACTAGCGATTCCGACTTCATGGAGTCGAGTTGCAGACTCCAATCCGGACTACGACGCACTTTTTGGGATTCGCTCACCATCGCTGGTTGGCAG